>JAKAOD010000052.1 GCA_021823365.1 Actinomycetes bacterium
TTACGGTCGAGCATCCGGCGATTCTCAGTCGCTGCTCGCGCGCTGCTGCCCCTTCCACCACGTTTAGCTCATCGCGCCGCTCCAGCGCCGCGCCGCGTCCAGCCGCGCCCACACCCAACGGCCACCTGGCGTGACCTCGAGGGTTGTGAAACTGCACTCCTCTGCCACAGGCACCGTGCTCGCCTCCTCACTCCCGTCGCGTTCCAGCCGTGCTCGTGCCAGGACGGCCCGACGCTCTGCCGCCAGAGTCAGCCCGCAGCGGCATCGGACCGCTGCGCCGGCGCGATGACCCGCGTACCTGGCACGCTGCGCGCCAGCCCGCCAGCCCCCTCCGCAGGCAACGGTCTCACCTGGCAGGTCATCGACGTGTTGACCAAGCGCCTGACGTCGTCGGCGGCCGGCCGGAGCCTGTGGAGCTCGACCTTGGACCACTCACCGACGCGGGCCGCGCCGAGCGCCTTGAGCGCCCCGTCCGCGGCGGCCACGACGTCGGACCCCGGCTCGTCAACGGCCGCGACGTATTGGCGCCATGGGTGTGCCAGCCAGAACGAGACGACCAACTGGTGCGTGTCGCTGCCCTCGTCCGGGCCTGCGTACCACGCCGCGGTGGCCTGTCGCTCCTCCATCCTGAGCTCCTCCCGGCCCCGGTCCCCTACCGGCACCGACCCTACCCACCGCCTGGGGCGGCGACCACCGCTCGCGCTCGGACGCGGTCGCCTCAGGCCGGCGCCACCCCCCTGGTGTAGCTGTCGCGTCAGCCGCCCACGACATCACCGCGAGTACGGGGAGCGACCGACGGTGTGACCGTCGGGGTTGACCGCCTCGAGGCGCGGCCCACGCCTCGCCACACCGACGGCATGCCGGAGCCTTCACGCCCCCCGCTGTGCCCGCCGCCCCCTCAGCTCGGCCAACAGTCGACCGGAGAAGAGCTCCCGGGCCCCGTTGTGGTGAACGAAGTCCGCAACTTCCTCGTCTGAGTAGCGCGCGCCGAGCGCTTCGAGCAGCGACTCGGCCCGAGCACGATCCGACTGGCTGAGCTTCTCCCCGCCCGACAGCTCCCGATAAGATAAGGCCCCGCGAGCCGCGTCCACGCCTGCTCCGAGCGGCGGGCGAGCTCCCGCGCCACCCTCTCGGCTTGCTCCCGCTCCTCTGCCGCCCGCGCCCTCCGATCACGCCAGGCGGCAACGAGGTCCGATGACTGCTCGCGAAACGCCGTCGCCTCGGCGATACACGCTTCGACCGCCTCGGCGAGTGCTCCCTTCAGCCAGGCCGTCGCCTCGGCGATCGTCGAGAACTGCGGGAGTCCCCCCGTGTGGACAGCCCCGAGGGAGAGCATCGCTGCACCGCAAGCAACGAGGTTGTCGTGCACCTCCCACTCACCGTGCGTGCGCGGCAAGAAATCGGCAAAGGCTTCCCAGAGATCGTCCGAGGCGTCCCAGTCCTCCGTGTCGAGGCCGCTGGCGACGAGGTCCGCCCCGTGGCGGATGCCCACCTGGAGGTCGCGTCCCTCGTCCTCGCCGGGCCCGAGGTGCTCCTCGAGGACGACGATCTCCTGGCCGCCGATCGTCGCCTCGTACCACTCATCGGGCTCCGCTCCCCGGTACCGGGTCCAGGTGGAGGTCACGTACGCCAGCCCGAGATCGCCAAGAGCGAACTCAAGGACCACCTCGGCGGGCATCTCGCCGGGCTCCTTGGGCCGGGCGCCGGCCGTCAGGTAGTACACGGTCGCGTTCAGGACCTCGATGCTCCCGGCGCCGGCGAAGACGTCTGCGAGTGCGGCCCCGCCCTCGACCGCCTCCACGGCCCCCTTTGCCTGCCGGTAGTCGGTGCCAGCGTGCAGAAGTGCCCAGCGGAGCGCCGGCCAGACGTCGGCGCCGGTGATGCCGCTGTTGGCGACGTAGGCGTGGCGGACGAAGAACCGCGCCCCGCAGTCACAACGCCACCCCGCCTCATCGACCAGCCGTGCCGACTGTTGCTTGCCACAGCCAGGGCAGGAGATGCCTTCATCGATCTGCTCGAGCACGTCCTCGACGAATGCCCGCCAGTCGTCGTTGGTCCCCGTGTCGATCGTCTTGCGCCACGGGTAGATGCCGAGCTTCACGGTCCACTGACCACGGCCTTCGTAGGCCGCCTCGTCGATCTCCCAGCCCGAGCAGCGCCCCTCGGCGACGGCCGGGTCCGGGAGCGAGGCGAAGAAGGCCTCGATGTCCGCCTCCCGCTCCGCTCTGCCGGGCCGCGTCGCGCGCCGCCGGGGCTCTTGCTCCCGGCACCTCGCCTCCACGAGCGCGTCGTAATCGACGCGGTTGTCGACGTCGGCGTTCGCGCCGACGATCTCTTCGATCCGGCTCCGCCAGACCTGCCTCCGCTCCGCCGAGACGACCTTCTCGCCCATGCCTTGCCCTTTCTTCCTCTCCTCCTCACGCTGCCGCCTCCGGGTACGGCGTGAGCGACCATTCGCCATGCCGCCAGCCCGGGACCTGGTAGCACCCGTAGCCGTCAGGTGCGCGGAAGGTGCTGCGCTCTACGAAGACGAGCCGATCGTGCGAGGACCCGTAGGCGAAGTTGATCGACCGGGGGAAGTGAACGACCGTACCCCGTGTGACGAACCGCGCCACCCGCTCCGCTCAATGCACGTTCTCCCAGCAGCGAGCCCGCCGCTCGGTCGCCCACCCATTCGGCGGCTCGGGCACGAGCGCCTCGAGCCGCTCCAGCAGCCGCCTCGGGCGGCGGTCCTCGACCGGTCCCATCGACTCATCGGCCTCTTTGTAGGTGAAGTCGAAATACCCGCGCTCCCGCTGGATCATGACGACGAGCATCCAAGTCAGACCCGGCCGGTCAGAGGCGTCCGGTGCGTTCGTGACGAGCGCGTAGAAGCCCTAGCCGACCGTCGCGCAGTCGATGATCGAGCCGTTCTGCTGCAATGTGATCGGGAGCTCTTCCTCGAAGAACGCCCGGTCACTCATCCCCGGCTCTCGGTGCAGCGATGTCCATCCCATGACCCAACGGCGCCGGGGGCGCTCGGCCCAGAGCCCGGCCATCGACACGTGCAGCCCCTCTCCAGCGACGAGTGCGCCCCTCAGGCCGAGGTCGACTGCACCCAAAGGGGGCCCCAGGTGATCAAGGTGTAGCGACCAGAGCGACCGCCGAACTCCGGCGCACGCATCCACGCACGCGAAGAGTTTGCCGACCAGTCCACCTCGCGTTGGCCCGACGACGCGTGCTGTTCACCAACCGGCAGTTGACTGGGGCCGACCCATCACTGCCAACACGTCAGCCATGCATTTGGCCGAAGGAGGAGTACACAGATGAGCATGAAGTCGCTGCGTCTTTTCGCGCGCGCTCGCCGTCGCCCGCTGCGGGCAGCCGCAGCGCTGATGGCGGGCACTGCGCTGGCCTCGCCAGCCCTCTTCGCCAGTCAAGCATCGGCCGACACCCGGCAGGCGGCCTCCGCACCCACAACGATAACCTTCTGGGAGGCCTTCAGCGGCGAGCTCGGAACGACCTTGCAGCACCTCGTCGACGAGTTCAACACCTCCTAGCACACCTACAAGGTCGTGCCCACCTACAAGGGCAGCTACTCCGACGTGCTCTCGGCCACCATCGCGGCCTTCCGCGCTCATGCGGCACCCGACATCGCCCAGATCTTCGATGCCGGAACGGGCACGATGATGTTCTCGACGGGCGCGTACGTTCCCGTCCACAGCCTGATGACCGAGTACGACCTGCCCTTCTCCACGTCGGACTTCATCGGCGGCGCCGCAAGCTACTACGAAACCGCCGGCGACCAGCTCGACTCCCTGCCATTCAACAGCTCCACTCCCGTGCTCTACTACAACAAGTCGATGCTCGCCAAGGCCGGAATCGCGGAACCTCCCAAGACCTGGACCGCGCTCTACGCAGATGCCCAGCAGCTCGCTGCGCACGGAGCCAAGTGCGCCCTCACGTCCTCCGGGGCGTACGTGATGTGGACCGACATGGAAGAGTTCTCCGTGTGGAACGGCTTCCCGTTCGCGAGCCAAGACAACGGCTACCGCTCGATTGACGATGTCCACCTCGACCTCACCAGCGCTCCAATGGTGGCCCACATCGCGATGCTGGGGAAGCTGGCGCAAAAGGGCCTCTACCAGTGGAATGGGGTGACCAATACCACGGTCCCGCTGTTCACCAACGGCACCTGCGCGATGTACGAGCAGAGCTCGGCGTCCCTCGCCACGATCACCGCGGCGGCCCACTTTCCCTTCGGCGTCACCGAGCTGCCCGTCGTCGCAGGAGACAGGAGCGCCCCACAGAACACTGTCGTTGGCGGCGCCTCGCTCTGGGTGATGGCCGGTGCGCGCACCGACACCTACAAGGGGGACGCCGAGTTCCTCCACTTCCTGATTTCCGGACCGGCGCAAGCCTACTGGGCGAGCCACACGGGCTACGTCGCAGTCAGCAAGGCTGGCTTGAAGGCCCTGCAGAGCGAGGGGTTCTACAAGACGCACCCGAACGACGCAGTGGCGACCGCCGAGCTCACCAACAAGCCGCCCCTTCCCTACACCAGAGGCATCCGTTTGGGCTACCTGCCGGAGATCCGCCAGGACGAAGCTGCTGCCATCGCCAACGTGCTCGCCGGCAAGGAGTCGGCCGCGGCGGCCCTCGCGGCTGCTCAGTCCCAAGGTGACAAGATCCTCTCCGAGTTTGCCGCTCAATATGGCGGCTAGCACCCACGTTGTCGAGGAGGGAGCGTTGCGCTTGGTCGCGGCGCCTCCTCCTCGGCGCGCGAGAAAGCCAGCCCGGGCCCGAAGCGGGGACCGACCTGTTTTCGCGAGTCGAAGCCTGCCCTATCTCCTGCTCCTGCCGCAATTGCTGATCGTCGGCGTGTTCTTCCTGTGGCCCAGCGTGCGTGTCGTGGGTGAGGCGTTCAAGCAAACCAACGCCTTCGGGCTCGATGCTCGTTTCAGTGGCCTTGCAAACTTCGTTGCCGCGCTCGCGAATGGATCCTATCTTCAGTCGATCGAGGTCACGCTGATCTTCGCGACCTCGACAACCGTTCTCTCGATGGCAGTTGGTCTCCTTGTCGCCGTGCAGGTCGAGCACACGGGTCGCAGTCGAGCCATCTACCGAACACTGTTCGTGTGGACATACGCGGTCCCCAGTGCCGTCGCCGGTGCGGTCTGGCTCTTTCTCTTCGAGCCCGGCCTCGGCCCGGGAGCACGGCTGCTCACCGACCTCGGCGTCCGGTGGAATTTCGCGCTCAACGCCGACCAAGCCATGGCGCTCATCGTCGCGCTGACCGTCTGGCAGCAGTCGGCATATGACTTTCTCTTCTTCACGGCTGGCTTGCAGGGTGTTCCTGACATCTTGCTCGACGCCGCTGCAGTCGACGGCGCCGGTCGGTTCAGCTCCTTCTGGCGGGTGACCTTTCCGTTGCTCGCGCCAGTGACCTTCTTCTTGCTGGTGATGGACTTCCTCTACGCGTTCTTCTCCAGCTTCGCCGTCGTCGACATCATCACCCAGGGCGGCCCTGCAGGGGCTACCAACACGCTCGTGTACCAGCTCTACCGTGACGGCTTCCAGAACGGCGATAGCGGCATCGCCGGCGCGGAGACCATCGTGCTCCTCGCGATGGCCGCCGTGCTCACGGCGGCCCAGTTCCGAATCCTCCACCGCAGGGTCCACTACCGATGAGGCGGGCGCGCGGGTCACAGGTTGGCCGCCACGCCCTACTCGTGGTGGTGGCTGTTCTGTTCGCTGCGCCGCTCTACCTCGCCGTTGTCGCCGCAAGCCGGCCGGCATCGGCCTTCCTTCGCGGGGTGCCCATGTCGCCGGGCACGCAGCTCGGGCACAACCTTTGGGAGGTCTTTTTCCACGGGCTCCCGAATTTGCCCTCGGTCGCTGCTCTGATGGCGAACTCGACCCTGATGGCGTTAGGCGTTGCCCTGGGCAAGCTGGTCCTCGCACTGCCCGCCGCGTACGCCATTGCCTTCTTTCGCTTCCGGGGTCGCACGCTTGCCTTTTGGCTGATCTTCGCAACCTTGATGATGCCCGTCGAAGTACGCTTCTTCCCGACCTATCAAGTTACGGTCCAACTCAGGATGCTGAACAGCTTTGCCGGGCTGATCCTGCCTCTGACAGCTTCTGCTACGGCAGTGTTCCTGTTCCGCCAGTTCTTCTTGACCTTCGCACTCGAGCTCGCCGACGCTGCGCAGCTCGATGGAATCGGCCCAGTCAAGTTCCTGTTGCGCATCGTGCTACCGCTCGCTAGACCCATGCTGGCGGCGGTGTTCGTGCTGGAGTTCATCTACGGTTGGAACCAGTACCTGTGGCCGCTCCTCGTGACCTCAGGGGGCCAGGACGCCACGATCGTAATGGGGATCCGGGAGATGATCAGTGCCGCGCAGAGCTTTGCAGTGCCCCAGTGGAACCTCGTCATGGCGGTCGCGCTCGTAGCCATGGTGCCTCCGGTCATCGTCGTGCTGGTGATGCAGCGCTGGTTCGTGCGGGGTCTGACCACGGGGATCAACTGAATGCCATGCAGGAGGGGGCCCTCCCCCGAGTGGGAACGTTGGGTTCTCTACGGCGGCGAGCCGGTGCTCGGCGTCATCGAGTCGATGAACGGCGCCCGCTACGTACATGACACCTTGGAGCTTTACGGCTGGTCGGTCGAGATCGCCGACGCGCAGAAGAGGAGAGCGTATGCGTGCAGCTGGAATAGTGCAGAAGGGCGGAGAGGTGACCTTGCTCGATCTGCCAGAACCCCGAGATCTGCGCGCCGACGAGGTGCTGATCGACGTGCGCCCTGCTGGGGTCGGCAACTGGGACGACATCGTCCGTTCCGGCGGATGGGACGTGGGAGTTGTCCCACCGATGGCGCTTGGTGTCGAAGCAGCGGGGACCGTGACGGCGGTCGGATCGGCCGTCAGGGACTACCAGATCGGCGAGGGCATTCTTACACATCCTTTGCCCCTCCGCTACCAAGGGGCCTGGGCTGAGAGGCTGATCGCTCCCGCCGAGCTTGTGGCGGCGTTACCCAAGACGGTGCCCTGGGACGTGGCGGCAGCTTTCCCGGTCCCCGCCCTCACGGCCGAGCAGGTGCTCTCCGAAGCAGTTGGGCTGCGTGACGGCGACTCCCTCCTGGTGCACGGTGCCGGAGGACCCACGGGTAGCCTGGTCGTAGCTCTCGCTGCCCTGCGCGGAGCCGACGTCATAGCCACCGCCGGGCCGGCAAGTGCTGACCGGGTTCGCCGTCTCGGGGCTCGCGCGGTATTCGACTACCGAGACGATACCTGGACCGACCAGGCTCGGGAGGCAACAGGCGGTGGTGTCCTTGCCTGCGTCAACGCGGCCCGAGGCGGCGCGGCGACAGCTCTCAGGGCGGTGAGGAGCGGTGGGCGCCTGGCCACCATCACGTCCGACCCTCCTGAGCCAGGTCGAGACATCTCCGTCACGAACGTCTATGTGCGCCCTGACGGCAACCAGTTGGCCATGTTGGTGGAGCTGCTCGCCACAGCACGGCTTTTTCTGCCCGTAGCACGCACGTTTCCGCTGGAACAGGCGGGTGCTGCCCTGGCCCACGCTGTCTCAGGTGGCTTGGGAGGCGCCGTAGTGCTGGAGGTGAACCAGGCCTGAGGACGCCAAGGCCATGTCGGGGTACGGCGTCAGTGACCACGCGCCCTGCTGCCAGCCCGGCACCCGGTAGTGCTGCCACCCGCCCGGCTCGCGGAAGGTCTTGCGGGCCTCGAAGACGAGATCGCTGTGCGACGAGCCGGTGTCGACACGTCGTGCCGCCACCTCCAACAAGAGGCCCTGCTGGCAACTGCCAGCAGGGCGGGAGAAGAGCGCGTCGAAGCGCTCCTCCTCGTCCCACATGGGCCCGTAGTCCTCCGCCCCGTCCTGGGCGACGACCGCGACGGGGAAGCCCGCCTGGCGCACCCGCTCGAGCCACCGCTCCGCCCGCTGCCAGATGCCCTCCGGGTCACAGAGCCCGTCCGGCGCGACGACGAATGTGCACGAAGGCACAGCCGAGCCGCCCGAACCGCCGCGCTCCGTCGGCGAGCGCCCGGCTCTCCCGCGCCGCGCCCGCCGGGGCGAACGGCACCTCGAAGGCACCGGGCGGGCTCTCCACCCAGGTGATCCACGCCTCCTCGTCGAACTCCTCGCCCTTTGCGAGACAGCGGTTGTCCGCCCCGAAGACCCGGTAGCCCGAGTTCTTCCTCTCGAGGTGGGACTCCGGCTGGAGCAGGATCCCGACGCCTCGCCCCTCGCTCTACGAGCGGGTCGTAGCGCGGCTTCGTTGCTTCGTCGTCAGGCGCTCGTCCAGGACCTCGCCGGCCTCCGCCGTCACGTCCAGGCGGCGGCAACGCAGGCGAGCCGTGGCTAGCTCGATGCTCTACCTCATCGGCACGACCAGAGACGGTCGGGTCGTCGAGCTCACTGCGTGCCCGGACGGGGTCGACCAGGCCCTCGACATCGTCACCGGGCACCTGACGCACCCGGAAGAGGACCCCCTTGTCACCCTCGACGGGCTCGGGCTCGGGCTCGCAGGGCAGTGGACCAAGACCTGCGCCCGCTTCCCGAACGACGGGGCGGGGTGCTGCGCCGCCACGGTCTTCACCCGGCGCGGCCACGAGGTCCGCTACGGCCTCGCCACGACCCCCGGCGGGGACGAGCCCGAGGCGGTGCGTGGTGGCTGAGCAAAGCAGCCTCGCGCCGATCCTCGTCCTCCACGTGGCCTGCCACAAGCGGGTCCCGGGCGCTCGCCCCGACGGAACGACCTGCCGGCGCCCGAAGGGCCACGACGGGGAGCGCTCGGCGATGAGCCGGCCGAGCCCCGTGCCGGCCCGTCGCCGCCGGCGGCCGCGCCCCTTCCGACTGCGCCTTCACCGGCAGCCACCGCGACCGTTCGATCAGCGCAGCACGCGGACTTGACACCTGATCCCAGGGGCTCGCGATAGCCGCTCGTCGGACGTGAGAAGCGCGCAGTCGAGCACCTCGGCGAGCGCGACGTACGCCGCGTCGTAGGCGCTGACCGTTGAGCGCAGTTCGTAGGCACGCCGCATGAACGGCAGCGTCGGGTACCGCGTGAGGGGGAGATCTGCGAGATCGCCGATGGCCGCGGCGAACCTCTTGGCCGTGAGCGTCCCTGCGATCCACCGCTTCCGGAGCACCGCAACGGTTTCCACGTCGGCCAGGTCCGGGCCCGCCAGCTCGGCCGCTTCGGAGAGCTCGCCCCGTGCCCGCGCGCCATCGGTCTCATCGTCGCCGAGCGCGTTCGCCAGCACCGAGGCGTCGACGACGATCACCGGCCGGCGCGTTCTTCAGACAGGTCCTCGGCAGCCTGGGCGAGCCCGACGCGTCCGCCACGCCGTCTGGTGATGCGTTCGAGCACTTCGTCGAGGCTCGGCCGCTCCGCAAGACGCGCGAGCTCGCCGGCAAGGTACTGCTGAAGCGACTGGCCGCGCTGCTCGGCACGTCGCTGGAGGGCGGCGTGCGTCTCTGCGGAGATGCCTCGGACGAGCACGTTCGGCATGCTTACACGATGCTAGCAGCCGCGCGGCTGCGCACGCCCCGACCTCTCCCACTATCGCACCGACTGGTCGCCTTCGAGGTCGCCCCGAGCAGCGACCGGCACCGGACCCAGCCGCGCCAGATCGACCGGTGCTTGGGACGCCTCCAAGCCACGGAGGCCGCCAGCAGGCGTGGAGGGCGGAGTCAGCCAGTCGAGGAGCCCCACCCGGCAGGAGCCGGGTGGGGCGACGGGTCAGGGAACGGTGTCGTAGTGCTGCTCCCTCGCCCGCTCGTGCGCAGGCCCGCCCCGGCGAAGCGCCCGTGAGATCGGCCCGAGGCCCTGTGCGACCGCCGCACGCAGCTCCGCGTGGGTCCCTGTCACCGTCGTCGACGCCTGGTCCCGAGCTCCGGCACCGGCTCGTGACCAAGGGCGTCGGGGCTCATTCGTAGCTCAGCACCGCGAGGTCCTTGGCAGTGCCCGCCGCCGAGAACGCCGTGCAGAAGACCTCCCACCACGTCGCGAACCACTCACCGCCCGAGGCGTCGTAGTGCGCGATCACCACCTCCTCGTACGGATCCCACGGCAGGTGGGACTCCGGGCGCGACAGCATCTCCGCCAGCTCCCCCCGGCGCGCCGCCGACGCGGATCCGATGGTCGTCGAACCGGTTGAGCTCGATCCCCCTGACGGCTCGATTGGCTAGGAGCTCGGGTCAGAATCCCGCCAGGCCGACCGCCCTCGGTCCGATTTCCGAAAAGCACCTCGACCAGGGCGTTCTGCCGGTCTCAATGCTCGCGAAATACCCGATGATCAGCGAGAATTGAGCTCATGACGGCGCAGCTGTTCGAAGTGGATGCGGGCGAGGCGCGAGTCGTGAGGCCGGCGGCTCCCGCCGGTGAGGCGAAGACGTTCCGCCGTTATGACCAGGCCCAGTGCTACCTGCTCCCACCGTCGCTCGACGACTGGCTGCCCGAGGGACACAAGGCGCGCTTTGTCTCCGAGGTCGTCGAGGATCTCCTCGACCTGGCACCCATCTATTCGTCCTACGAGTCGGCCTGCGGTGCGCCGCCCTATGACCCGCGGATGATGTTGAAGCTCCTCCTCTACGCCTACGCGACCGGTGTCACCTCGAGCCGCGAGATCGAGCGTCGCTGCCAGGTGGACGTCGCGTTCCGGTGGCTGTCGGCGAACGAGGTGCCCGACTACCGTTCGGTCAGCCGCTTCCGACGCCGTCATCTCGAGGCGCTTTCCCCGCTCTTCGTGCAGGTGCTCGCACTGTGCGCGAAGGCTGGTCTCGTCCGCCTCGGGCGCGTCGCCTTGGACGGCACCAAGCTCGACGCCAACGTCTCGCGCCACAAGGCGATGAGCTACGACCGCATCGTGCCGAAGATTGAACAGCTCCAGGGTGAGGTCGACGCGCTGCTCGCTGCGGCGGAGGCCACCGATGCAGCCGAGGACGAGGCCTATGGCGAAGACCGCCGCGGCGACGAGCTCCCAGAAGAGCTCGCCCGGAGGCAGAGCCGCCTCGAAAAGCTTCGCGCCGCCAAGGAGGCGATCGAGCAAGAGGCACAGGACAAGGCCGCCGCCGCGGCCCGAAAGAAGGCCGCCGAGCAGGGAAGAGGTGAGGAAGAGGTCGATGCCGCCGGCAAGGCGGCGGCCGAGCGGGCAAAGCCGAAGCCCTCGGCCCAGCGCAGCTTCACCGATCCCGAGGCCCGGATGATGAAGACGAACCACGGCTTCGACTACGCCTACAACGCCCAGGCCGTGGTCGACGAGGAGAGCCAGGTCATCCTCGCCGCCGAGGTCAC
>JAKAOD010000053.1 GCA_021823365.1 Actinomycetes bacterium
TGCCGAGGGTGCAGACGTTCAGGACCTGGGTCTCCCCCCGCTGGAACAGCGAGGACCCGTGCGCGGTCGGGAAGAGGTCGACCTCGGCGGAGAGCGGCCGGATGTCGGCGGTGCCGCGGCCGTCGACGCGCAACCCCTCTTCGACGATGCGCGTTCGCACGAGCTTCTTGGTCAGCGCCCTCACGGCGGCCGAGATCTCGCGCTCGCGCTGTTCGAACGCGCTCGAGAGCTCCGCGACGACCGCCGCGGTGACCGCCTCGATCTCCGCGTTGCGCGCGGCTTTGTCGGCGATGCTGACCGCCTTGGCGATCCGCTCCGTCGCGATCTCGAGCACCCGCTCCCAGACGTCGTCGCCGTAATCGGTGAACGTCGAGAACGCGATCGGCTCGATCGCCCCGCGTGCCTCGACGAAGCGAGCGACGAGCTCGCGCTGGAGCTCGATCGACTCACGGATCCAGGTCTTGGCCGCTTCGAGCCCCTGCGCGAGCACCTCCTCGGTGACCCTGGGGGCGCCATCTTCGTAGAGCTGCCACGAGCGCTCGGTGCCGCCGGCCTCGACCATCATGATCGCGATGTCGGCGCCAGGCTCCTGAGAGAGCGCCCGCCCGGCGACGACCAGCTCGAAGGTGGACTCGTCCCCCTCCTGGAAGCTCGGGTGCGGAGTCCAGTGGCCGTCGGTCGCGAATGCGATGCGGACCGCGCCGATCGGTCCATCGAAGGGGATGCCCGAGATCATGAGCGCCGCCGACGCTGCGTTGATGGCGAGGACGTCGTGGGGGTTCACCTGGTCTGCGCCGAACACGGTGCCGACGACGTGCACCTCGTTGCGGAACCCTTTCGGGAACGACGGGCGCAGCGGGCGGTCGATCAGGCGGCACGTGAGGATCGCCTGGTCCGAGGCTCTGCCCTCGCGGCGGAAGAAGGACCCGGGGATCTTCCCGGCCGCGTACGCGCGCTCTTCGATGTCGACCGTGAGCGGGAAGAAGTCCGTGCCCTCACGGACCGTTCTGGCCGCCACGGCGGTGGCGAGGACGACGGTGTCGCCGATGCGGCCGAGGACTGCACCGTCGGCCTGCTGGGCGAGCTTCCCCGCCTCGAACGTCATGGATCGGTCGGTGCCGCTGATCGGCGCCGACACGGAGATGGCCTCGGCCAACGGTGCTCCTTTGTCCGGGGGTCAGTGCCGTGGCCGGTTCCCAGTGGTCGACCACCCCGGACATCCCGGGTGATCGGCGACTGGCAGCCGACGCTGCGGCCTGCCCGTCTCTGTTGTGCGACCGCCCGACCGGGAGCCGGTCGGGCGGTTCGATGTGCTAGCGGCGGATCCCGAGTCGTCCGATGATCGACCGGTACCGCTCGACATCGTTGCCCCGGACGTAGTCCAGGAGCCGCCTGCGGCGCCCGATGAGCTTCATCAGGCCCCTGCGGGTGTGATGGTCGCCCTTGTGGATCTTCAGGTGCTCGGTCAGTTGCGAGATGCGGTCGGTCAGCAGGGCGATCTGGACCTCGGGCGAACCCGTGTCGGTCTCGTGGAGCCGGTGCTCGGCGATGATGACTGGCTTCTCGGGCATGTACGAACAGACCTCGCGACCCTCGGGCGGCGGGCGCGGCGACCCCGCGACCCCTGCGCAGGTTAGCAGGCCGGTCGGCGCGGCGGCATGCGGCCGGCATCGCCACGAAGTCCGAGGCAGGCCCTTCGTCTGCGCCACCAGCGCAGAGCCTCCGGAGCCGTCCCTCCCGCGTCGCCCGGAGGCACGCGAGCCGGCTCAGACGCCGCTTCGGTCCAGCACGCGGCGGGTCTCGGCGACGTCGGCCCACATCTGGGCGACGAGGTCCTCCGTCCGGTCGAACCGACGCTCGTCACGGAGGCGCTCGACGAACGCGACGCCGACCCGCTCCCCGTAGAGCTCGCCGTCGAAACCGATGAGGTGGGCCTCGACGAGGGGTGCAGGCGCCGCGCGGTGCGGCTTTGCGAACGTCGGCCGGATGCCCACCGAGATGGCCGCGGGGTGCTGCGACCCGTCGGTCCGGCGGCACCAGCCCGCGTAGATCCCGAGGGCGGGCAGCGCGATGCCTTCTTCGACCGCGACGTTCGCGGTCGGCATCCCGAGCTGCGACCCGCCCCGCCCGTTGCCGTGGACGACCTCGCCACGGACCTCGTGGGGGCGCGCGAGAAGCCGTGCGGCGGCGGCCACATCGCCTGCGGCGACGAGGGCGCGGATGCGCGTCGACGAGACGGCGGTGACCCCCCCTTCCCTCTCCCCGCCGCGGATGCCGCCGGGGCCATCCGGTTCGCGACCCCCGACGACGGCCAGCGCGACGCCCACCACGCTGAAGCCCCAGATCGCGCCGAGCGTGCGGAGGAGCGCGACGTCCCCCTTGCGGCCGTGGCCGAAGTGGAAGTCCTCGCCGACGACGATCACCTTCGCCCCGAGCGCGCGGAGCAGCACCTCGTCGACGAAGTCCTCCGCCGACTCGTCGGCCCGTCCGGCGTCGAAGTGCACCACCACCGTGAGGTCGACGCCGCAGGAGGCGAGGAGCTCGAGCTTCTGCTCGGTGTCCGTCAACAGGAGCGGCGCGGACTCCGGCCGGACCACCGTCGCCGGGTGCCGGTCGAAGGTCACGACGGCAGAGGGCACGCCGAGGGAGTCGGCCTCTGCGCGGAGCCGGGCCAGGAGGCGCCGGTGCCCGAGGTGGACGCCGTCGTAGTTGCCGATCGTGACAGCGGACCCCGCCACGACGCCGGGCGCCTGCTCCGAGGTGAGCACCTGCACGTCGATCGAGGATAGACGGCCCCGAACGGCCCACCTGCGGGACGGCTCACCTGCGGGACGGCCCACCTGCGGGACGGCTCACCTGCGGGACGGCACTGCCGGCCGGGCATGGGCGCCGGGCATGGGCGCCGGGCATGGGCGCCGGGTGCGAAGCGCCTGCACGGGCGGGGCAGCGGGCACGCAGCCCCTCCCCTCCCGTTCAGCGGGACGCGAGCACGACGGCCGGGCGGATGCGGTGCCCGACTGTGCGCTCGTAGACGGCGAGCAGCCTCCCCGTCTGGTCCACGAGCGCCCACGGACCGTCGCCGGTCGCGCCGATCGGCACCTTGTCGAGAGGGCGCCCGAAGGCGACGACCTGCGCAATGTCGGGACCGATGGTCACACGGTCGAGATCACGCAGGGCCTCGGCGGGCGAGCGCAGCGACGACGCGTCCAGCGCGTCGACCGGCTGCGCCTCGTCGAGGGTGAACGACCCGACGCGGGTGCGCCGGAGGTGCCGGAGGTGGGCACCGCCACCGAGCGCGCTGCCGAGATCTGCGGCGAGCGAGCGCACGTAGGTTCCGGACGAGCAGGCGACCGTCGCCTCCAGGACGCCGGGCACGTCGGTGGCCTCGAGGTCGAACCGCTGCACCCGGACGGTGCGGGCCGGACGCTCCACCTCGACCCCTCGGCGCGCCAGCTCGTGGAGCCTCCTTCCGCCCACCTTGACGGCCGACACCATCGGCGGGACCTGCTGGACGAGACCGGTCAGCTCGGCGGCCGCGGCACGCGCCTCGTCCAACGACACGCCGGACATGTCCCACTCGGCGAGGACGTTCCCGGACGCGTCGAGGGTGTCGGTCGCGCAGCCGAGCACGATCTCCGCGGTGTACTCCTTCCCGAGAGCCGTCAGGTACCGCAGCACGCGCGTGACCCGTCCGAGCCCCACCAGCAGCACCCCGGTCGCGTCCGGGTCGAGGGTGCCCGCGTGGCCGGCGCGGCGTTGCCCGAAGACGGCCCGGACACGCGCGACCACGTCATGGGACGTCCAGCCCGCCGCCTTGTCCACCACCACGAGCCCGTTCGGGCCACCAGACGCCGTTCTCGTCACGGTCGAGGGTCCTCGAGATGCTCGGCGCGCTCCGTGTAGCTCGCGCGTTCCGTGTAGCTCGCGCGCTCCGTGCGCTCCGTTCGAGCGGCCCTCTCGGCGCCGAGGCGGCGGAGGATCTCCTCGACCCTTTCCCCTTCGCGTACCGCCGGGTCGGCCGTGAACTGCAGACGCGGGGTCCGTTTCATTCGGACCTGCCGACCGACTGCCCGCTGGATCTGGCTCCGGCGCTCCTCCAGCGCCGTGGCAGACTCCTCTCCCATCGTCGCGAGGAACACCGTCGCGGTGCGGAGGTCCCCGCTCACCTCGACGGAGGTCACGGTGACGAGTCGGAGACGTTCGTCCGCATCTGCGAGCCGTTCGAGCTCCTCGCCGATGACCTGGCGCAGCACTTCGTTCACGCGCAACGCACGAGGGTAGTCGCGGCCGGGGTGCATCCGGACCCGCCTCAGGTTCGCGCGATCTCGCGCTCCTCGAAGGTCTCGATCACATCGCCCTCCTCGAGGTTCTGGTAGTCCGAGAGCCCGATGCCGCACTCGTAACCGGCCTGGACCTCTCGGACGTCCTCTTTGAACCGGCGCAGCGAGGTGATGGTGCCGCGCCAGATGACGACGCCATCGCGCAGGAACCGCACCTTGGACCCCCGCGTGATGCTCCCCTCTCGGACATAGCACCCGGCGACGGCGCCCACCCTCGGGATCCGAAACACCTGACGCACTTCGGCCTCGCCCGAGATCACCTCCTCCGTCTTCGGGGCGAGCATGCCGATCATCGCCGCCTCGATGTCCTCCAGCAGCTTGTAGATGATCTCGTAGGTGCGGATCTCCACGTCGGAGACCGCAGCGAGGTCACGGGCACGGCGATCGGGCCGGACGTTGAAGCCGATGATCGTCGCGTTCGAGGCCCGCGCGAGCTGGACGTCGTTCTCGGTGATGCCCCCAACGCCGCGGTGGACGAAGGAGAGCTTCACGTCGTCGCGTTCGAGCTTGCGCAGGCTCTCGGTCACGGCTTCGAGCGAACCTTGGACGTCTGCCTTCAAGACGAGGTTCAGCCTCGCAGTCTCACCACGTTGGATCTGCTCGAACAGGTCTTCGAGCCGCGCACCCGTCGCCGCCGACGGTGCGGGCAGGTGGCCCGACAGCCGGAAGCGCTGCGCGCGCGCCTCGCCCAGGGTGCGGGCGGTGGTCAGGTCCTTCGCCACGCGCAGCTCGTCGCCTGCCTGGGGCGGCTCCGAGAAGCCGAGCACCTGGACCGGCATCGACGGGAGCGCTTCCTTCACGTGGTCGCCGCGGTCGTCGACGAGCGCCTTCACCCTCCCCCATGCCGCGCCGGCCACGACCGGATCGCCGACACGCAGGGTGCCCGATTCGACGATGACGGTCGCGACGGGGCCGCGGCCCGCCTCGAGGTTCGCCTCCAGCACGGTGCCGCGCGCCCTTCCCTCGGGGGTCGCCATGAGCTCTTCGACTTCGGCCACCAAGGTGACCTGCTCGAGCAGGTCGTCGATACCGGTGCCCGCGAGCGCGGAGACCTGCACCACGATCGTGTCGCCGCCCCACGCCTCGGGAACGAGCCCGCGTTCTGCGAGCTGCTGGAGCACGCGATCGGGGTTCGCGTCCGGCCGGTCCATCTTGTTGATCGCGACCACGATCGGGACGTCGGCGGCCCTCGCGTGGTCGATGGCCTCGACCGTCTGGGGCATGACCCCGTCGTCCGCCGCGACGACGAGCACCACGATGTCGGTGACCTCGGCGCCGCGTGCTCGCATCGCCGTGAACGCCTCGTGGCCCGGCGTGTCGATGAAGGTGATCAGATGATCCTGCCATGTCACCTGGTAGGCGCCGATGTGCTGGGTGATGCCACCCGCCTCTCCTGCGACCACATTGGTCCGGCGGATCCTGTCGAGCAGGAGGGTCTTCCCGTGGTCGACGTGGCCCATCACGGTGACGACCGGTGGCCGCGGGCGGAGGTCCTCCTCCCGCTCTTCCTCCAGGTCCTCGTCTTCGAAGTACTTCGCGAGCAGCTCGGCTTCGCGCTCCTCGCCCGGGTCGACGAGCCGCACGTGAGCGCCGAGCTCGGCTGCGAACAGCTCGATCATGTCGTCGCTGAGCGATTGCGTCGCGGTCACCATCTCACCCTGGAGCAGGAGGAAGCGCACGACGTCCCCCGCGGAGCGATTCAGCTTCGGGCCGAGGTCGCGTGCGGTCGACCCGCGCTCCACGATGATCTCGCCATCAGGTACCGGCGCGGTCGACGGGGTGTACATGGTGAGCTGCGTCGGCTCGAGCTCCTCGAGGTTGCGCCGTCGCCGTCGGACTCTCCGCTGGGGCGGGCGCCGTCCGGCGGGGCCACCGCGCGCGGCGGGGGGGCCACTCGGAGCGGTGGCCCGCCCGAAGCCGCCACCGCGGGACGGGAAGCCGCCACCGCCGCTCGGGCGCCCACCGCCACCGACTCCGGCGGGGCGCCCACCGGTACGCGGAGGGTAGGCGGGGCGCCCCCCGGCGGGGGGTGACGGCCGGCGTCCGCCCATTCCGGGCGGAGGTGGGATGGGACGGCCGCTCGGCCCGAGCGGCGGCCTGCCCGGCGGCGGCGGCACCGGCTTGCCCGAGGGGCTCAGGGGTGGGCGCGCAGGGCGCTGGCCGGCTGCCTGCGAAGGGCGCTGCGCAGAGCCAGGGGGTGACCCCGGCCGCGGCGAGGCCAGGGGCTGCGCCGGGCGCTGGCCGATCGACGACGCAGACGGGCGAGGTGGCAGCGGGCGGGTGCCCTCGTGCGCTCCCGCGGCGGGAGCCGCGACCGGGGCCGGCGAGGTGGGCGCGGGCGGCCCGGCGGACGCAGGCGGCCGAGGTGGCAGCGGGCGGCTGCCCGCGGGCGGACCCGCGGCGGGAGCCGCAGCCGGGGCCGTCGAGGCGGGCGCGGACGGCCTCGCGGGCGCAGGCGGGCGGGGTGGCAGCGGACCGGCGGGCGCAGGCGGGCGGGGTGGCAGCGGACCGGCGGGCGCAGGCGGGCGGGGTGGCAGCGGACCGGTACCCGCGGGCGGACCCGCGGCGGGGACTGTCGAGGTGGGCGCGGACGGCCGTGCGGGCGGAACGGGCGCCACCGAAGGCTCCGCTGGACGGGGACCGGTGGCCACGAGCCGAGCCGGTGCGCCGGTCCCCCGGCTGGTCACAAGCCGCGGCCGCTCCGGTTCGACCTCGAGAGCCGGGGCGCCCCCTGGTGCCGGGGCGCCCCCTGGTGCCGGGAGCCGCGGGGGGGCCTTCTTCGCCACGACGGGAGCTGGCGGCTCCTCGGGCTGGACCGGGCGCCGTAGCCCTTGCGCATCGGCCCTCCTGCGGACGCGGTCCGCCTGGGCCTCCTCGATGGAGGACGAGTGACTCTTCACCCCGATCCCCAGCGCCAAGGCGAGGTCCAGGGCTTCTTTGTTCGTCAGGCCCAGCTCTCGGGCAAGTTCGTAGACGCGGATCTTCTTGGGCAACGTTCCTCAGTGTCCTCAGCCGTCTCCCGCACCCCACCGGGCGCAGGAGTGTCCATCCATCCTCCCACATCGCCGGCTTCGGTCATCAGCCGGACCAGACCGTCGACGGCCGAGGGGGCCAATCTGGCGCGTAGCGCCCGCTCGAACGCCCCGCGTCTCGCCGCGCGCTCGAGGCATGCCGCCGATCCCCGGCACAGCCACGCGCCGCGCCCGGGAAGGGCGCGACCCGTGTCGAGCAAGCCGTCCGGGGTCCGCACCACTCTGACCAGCTCCGCTCGAGGGGCGCGCCGGCGGCAGCCGACGCACGTCCGTTCGCCAGCTATCCGCCCGCCTCCTCGTGCGCCGCCGGTGTCCCGACCGTCGGCTCCTGGAAGCCGGCCGCGACGTCTTCGACCTCGCCGGCCCCGTCACCGGATCCGGTCCCGCCGGGCTCCACCTCGTGCTGCCCGGCGGTCGCGTCGGCGCTTTCGGTCTCGACGGCGTGGCTCCACTCCTCCGCCGAGATCGCCTCGCCGCCCTCGGCAGGCTTCCAGACCATCTCGCCGCGTTCGTTCTCGACCCACTCGCCCTCGGCCCATTCCTGCCCGGCGTACCCCGACTCTTCTTCCTGCAGCTGGGTCTCGCTCTTGATGTCGATCCGCCAGCCCGTGAGCCGCGCCGCCAAGCGGGCGTTCTGCCCCTCCTTGCCGATCGCCAGGGAGAGTTGGTAGTCGCTCACGATCACCGTCGCGGTGCCGGTCTCCTCGTCGAGCCGGACTTCCCGGACGCGGGCGGGCGCGAGCGCGTTCTGGATGAACTCGACCGGGTCGTCGGAGAACGGCACCACGTCGACGCGCTCACCGCGCAGCTCGTTGGTCACCATGCGCACCCGTGAGCCGCGTGCGCCGACGCAGGCACCGACCGGATCGACGTTCGGGTCGTTGGACCACACCGCGATCTTCGTGCGGTGCCCCGGCTCGCGGGCAGCCGCCTTGATCTCGACGACGCCCGAGGAGATCTCGGGCACCTCGAGCTCGAAGAGCCGCTTGATGAGCCCCGGGTGCGTCCGGCTCACCACGATCTGGGGGCCCTTCGAGGTCTTGCGCACCTCGACGATGTAGGCCTTCAGGCGGGTGCCGTGCTCGTACCGCTCGAAGGAGACCTGCTCGGCCTGGGGCAGCAGCGCCTCCACCTTGCCCAGGTCGAGCAGCGTGTAGCGGTTGTCGGTCTGCTGGACGATGCCGGTCACGATGTCGCCCTCACGCCCCGCGTACTCCTCGTACTTCATGTCCCGCTCGACCTCGCGGATGCGCTGGAGGATGACCTGCTTGGCGGTCTGCGCGGCGATGCGGCCGAAGTCGTCCGGGGTGTCGTCCCACTCGTTGACGACGTTGCCCTCCTCGTCGAGCTCCTGACCGTAGACGCGGATCTCGCCGGACTCCGGGTCGATGGTGACGACGGCCTCTTCCGCCGCGTCGGGGCGCCGCTTGTACGCCGCGACGAGCGCGTTGGCCAGCGCGTCGAGCAAGGTCTCGACGGAGATCCCCTTGTCGCGCGCGATCTGGCCCAGCGCGTCGAGGAATTCGAAGTTGGTCTTGCTCATGACGTGGTGGCCCTCTCTCTGCCTCTGGGCGTCTTGGCCCGGCTGGGGGTGGGCGCCGGCTTCGCTCCCCACTCGAACACCGTTCGTGCCCGTTCGATCGTGTCGTAGTCGAGGCTCGCGGTGCCGCCGGGCACCTCGGGGCCCTCGATCTGCACACCTCGCTCGTCAGCGTCGACGAGCCGTCCGTGGAGGCGGCGGACGTCGCCCGTGCCGGGCAGCAGCCGTACCGACACCAGCTCCCCGACGGCGTGCACGAAATGCTCCGGCCTCCGGAGCCGGCGCTCCAGGCCTGGGCTCGACACCTCGAGGGTGTAACGGCCGGAGATCGGGTCCAGCCGGTCCAGCACACGGGACACCGCGCGGTTCGCGTCGGAGAGCGCGTCGAGGTCCACGCCGCCGTCGCGGTCGACGGTGACCCGGACCGTTGCGCCCGACAGCTCGACGTCGACCAATTCCAGCCCGAGTGCGTCGACGACCGGCGTCAGCTCGCCGTACAGCGTCTCCGCGACTGCTCCAGCCATCCGCCGGCACCTCCCTTCGTCACTCGGCCCTCGCCCTGCGCTGGCTCCTCCCCCGGCCGGACCCGCGGGATCCGGCAGGCCGAACCCGCACCAACAACCACGAACCCGCACCAACAACCACGAACCCGCACCCAACAACCACGAAAGCGTGGGCGGCGGCCCACGCTTTCGACAGGTCCTGCAATGAGACCGGACAGCGCAGCGAGTATACCAACCCTGCGAGTTCCCCTGCCCGGCGGGCTCGGGGGCGGTCAGGGCCGAGGAGGGACGCGCCCTGCCACCCTCAGTACGACCGGCCGACCACCGCCACGAGGGCGTCGTCGGGCTCACCGGGGTCCGCGAGCCCCCCGTCGGCGTGCTGGAGGCAGCGGACCGACAGCGCCCCGGCCGCGAGCTCGAGCTCTCCGTGCTCTCCGACCGCCCGCCACGGGATCCGGGCGAAGCCGGTCGCACCCGACTCGGCCACCTCGGCGAGCGAGGTCACCGACGCGGTGCGCCCCTCGCGGAAGGCGAGCGCCTCGGCCCGCAGCTCGGCGGCGGCCCCGCGACAGATCCGCTCCACCGCTCCGGCGACGGCACCGAGCGCCACGGGCTCCTTGGTCCGGGTGTGGCGCGTGACGAGGGTCACGTCGCCTCGTGCGAGATCGCGCGGGCCGACTTCCACCCGCACGGGCACCCCCTTCAGCTCCCAGTCGACGCTGCGGCGCCCGAAGCCCGTATCCGTCCGGTCGTCGAGCTGGACGCGCCGGCCCGCACGACGCAGATCTTCCGCGAGCTGCGACGCGACCCGGTGCACCTGGTCGTCCTCGCGCACGCAGAGGACCACCACCTCCAGCGGCGCCAGCGCGGGCGGGAGGCGGAGCCCGAAGTCGTCGCCGTGCGCCATGATCAACGCGCCGATCAGCCGGGTCGACGCGCCCCAGGAGGTCTGCCACACGTAGCGCAACGACCCGGCCGCGTCTGCGTACTGGATGCCGAAGGGCTTCGAGAAGTTGTCGCCGAGCTCATGGCTCGTGCCCATCTGCAGCGCCTTCCCGTCGCCCATCATCGCCTCGCACGTCCAGGTCCGCACCGCCCCTGCGAAACGCTCGCGTGCGGTCTTGTGGCCGATGAGCACCGGGACCGCGGCGACCTCTTCCATCGCATCCCGATAGACGTCGGTGAGGATGCGCAACGCGAAGGCCCGCGCGTCCGCCTCGTCGACGTGCGCGGTATGACCCTCCTGCCACAGGAACTCCGTCGTCCGGAGGAACAGGCGCGGCCGCAGCTCCCAGCGCACGACGTTGCACCATTGGTTGACGATCAAGGGGAGGTCCCGGTGGCTCTGGACCCACTTCGCGAAGAAATGGTTGATCACCGTCTCGCTCGTCGGTCGCACGACGACGGGCTCCTCGAGCTGACGGCCGCCGCCATGGGTCACGACCCACAGCTCTGGATCGAAGCCCTCCACGTGCTCGGCCTCGAGCCGCATGAAGGCCTCGGGGATGAAGAGCGGGAAGTAGGCGTTGTGGGCGCCCGCGGCCTTGATCCTCTCGTCGACGGCCGCCTGCAGGCGCTCCCAGATCTCGTAGCCCCACGGCCTGATGACCATGGTGCCCCGCACCGGCCCGTTGTCCGCCAGCTCCGCGCGCGCGACGACCTCCTGGTACCAGCGGGGGAAGTCCTCGGCACGAGACGGCAGCGTGGCGGCAGCCCGCGGGCGCGCGTCGGGGATGTCGTCGTCGGCGGGCATGTCGGCGTCGGCGGGCATGTCGGCGGCGGCGGGCATGTCGGCGGCGGCCACGGGGGGCCAGCGTAGACGGGCGGCCCGAGGCTCCTACTCCGATTGCGTGCCGGTGGAGCCGGCGT
>JAKAOD010000054.1 GCA_021823365.1 Actinomycetes bacterium
ACGAACGAGACCTCCTGGTTTCGCGACGGCGCACCCTTCGAGGCGCTCAAGACCCACGTGCTGCCGGAGCTCGTGGCCGACAACTCCCTTCGGCGGTGCCTGGCCATCTGGAGCGCAGCCTCCTCGACAGGCCAGGAGCTCTACAGCATCGCGATGCTGCTCGATGCCGAGTTTCCCGAGGTCGCCTCGTGGCGCGTCGACCTCCACGGGACGGATCTCTCGAGCGAGGTGATCGAGCGTGCGCGTGCCGGCCGGTTCAGCGCGCTCGAGATCAACCGCGGCCTCCCGGCGGCGTACCTCGTCCGCTACTTCCAGCGCGAAGGGGCCCACTACCTGATCGCGGACAGCCTGCGATCACGGGTCCGCTTCGAGCAGCTCAACCTCACCAAGCCGTGGCCCCCGCGACAGGACTACGACCTCGTCCTCCTTCGCAACGTGCTCATCTACTTCGACGAGGCGGCGCGGCGGCGCGTCCTTTCGGCGGTCCGCGACCATCTGCGCCCGAACGGCTACCTCGTGCTCGGCACCGCCGAGACGCCGCGAGGGATCGTCGACGGCCTCGTGCCGGTGACCGCGGCAGGGACGACCGTCTTTCGACTCGGGGAGGCGGGAGACGCATCCCCGGGCCGCAGGCCTCTCGGCAATCCGGCGGTCGCCCGCGGCTTGGCGGGACGTCCGGGCGCGCTCGACAACGACGGGAAGGGGGCCAGATGACCCACGCGCTGGTGGTCGACGACTCGCGGGCCATGCGCTCGCTGCTCCGCCAGCTGCTCGGAAGCCTCGGCGTCGACGTGGCGGAGGCGGCTGACGGAGAGGCGGCGATCGCGGCGATCGCGGCCGGACCGCTGCCGGACGTCGCCCTGGTCGACTGGCACATGCCCGTGATGGACGGGCTCGAGCTCGTCACCGAGATCCGCCGCCACAAGGAGTGGCGGCGCATGGCGATCATGATGGTGACGACCGAGAGCGAGCACGACAACATGGTGCGCGCGCTCCTCGCCGGTGCCAACGAGTACCTGATCAAACCGTTCACGCCGGATGCCGTTATCGAGAAGCTCTCCCTCCTCGGGCTCGAGCCCGCGGCAGGCCGGACGACCGCGAACGGGGGCTCCGCAGCATGACCGACCTCGTCAGCACCGAGACGATCGCAGAGATCGCCCAGAGCTTCTGGGAGGCGTTCGTCCCAGGTGGCGCCGTCCTGCTGCCGGGCTCCGGGCCGGGTGCAGCCGAGGAGATCCGCGGCCGGGTCGACATCGACGGCTCCTGGACCGGGAGCGTCGAGCTCTCCTGCTCTCTCGCGCTTGCCCGGCGGGTCGCCTCGGCGCTTTTCGCCGTCGAGGAGGAGGCGCTCGAGGCGATCGACGTCCGCGACGCCGTCGGCGAGATCGTCAACGTCGTCGGCGGGAACATCAAGAGCATCCTCCCGCCGCCGACGAGCCTGTCGATCCCCGTCGTGGACGAGGCGAGCGACGCGGCCAGCGACGAGGCCGGCGAGGGTGCCGGCGTGCTGCGGGCCGGGACGGAGCTCGAGAGCGAGGTGCGCCTCTGCTCCGGCGGGGAGCCGGTCGTCGTCCGGCTCTGGCGCGCTGCCGCGCGCGCGGCGATCTGACCGCCTGGCCTCCGGAGACTTCGGCCTTCATCCGGCGGCGGCGCCGGTCGTTGGATAGGCGAGAGAGGAACTGCGGGCGACAGGACGGCGCCCGCCGGATGGCGATCCGGCTCCGCAGGAAAGGACGTCGTGCCCTCGCTGCTGATGATCGTGCCCAGCCGTGGGCGTGCGGGGAACCTCGACAGGCTCATCGAGGCCTGGAGGACGACCTCGACCGGTTGCGCCGACCTCGTCGTCGCGCTGGACGACGACGACCCGCGCCTGTACCAGTACAACGCCCACCGCGTCGCGATGGTGACCGTGGGATCGCGCCAGAGCTGGGTCTCTTGGACCAACGAGATCGCCGTCGCGCATGCGGAGAGCTACCGCTTCGTCGGTTCGATGGGCGACGACCACCGTCCGCGCACCCCGGGCTGGGATCGGCTGCTCTGCGCCGCCCTCGACGAGCTCGGAAGCGGCGTCGCGTGGGGCGACGACCTCGGCCCGAGCCCGGTGCTGCCGTCGGCGGTCGCCATGACGAGCGACGTCGTCGCCGCTCTCGGCTACATGGTCCCGCCGGCCCTCGTGCACAACGGCGCCGAGCTGTTCTGGCAGCGTCTTGCCGACGGGCTCGGCCGGTCCCGCTTCCTCCCCGAGGTGGTCGTCGAGCACCTCCACTACAGCCTCGGCAAGAGCTCGATCGACCACACCTACCTCGAGGGCGCGGGGGCACTCCCGGACGACCGCCTCCGCCTCGACGCCTACCTGCGGGACGAGCTTCCCGGCGAGCTCGAGCGGCTCGGGAAGCTCCTCGGCCCGACCGGCGTCCCGCTCGCCTCCTCCGACCGCGGCGGCGTCGCCCTCTCGCCGGCCAGGCGCTGAGCACCGGGCAGGCGCCGAGCCTCGGCCGCCGCCCGCGCGGCGGGGACGCGCGTCGCGAGCGCGTGCGCGAGCAGCGCGTACGGGTCGTCGAACCACTCCTCGTACCGCGCGCCGACGCCGAGCATCTCGACGCAGCGGAGCGTGTCGGCGACGTCGACCGGGCGGCGGGCCGCGACGGCGGCGAGCACCGCGAGGACGAAGTAGTCGGGCTGGGTCGGGAAGTCGTGGGCGAAGGCCGCCGCGACCTCCGCCGCGTCGCCGGCTCGGCCGCACGCGAGCATCGCGAGCACGACCCAGCGACCGAGCACCGCCTGCTCTGCCGCCGTGCCCAGCTGGCACGCCTCGCCGAACCCCTCCAGGGCCTCCTCGGCGCGACCTGCACGGAGCAGGTCGAGGCATCCTTGCGACGGGGCGTCGTCGAGCGGGCGGTCCGTGCGCGCCGGGAGGTAGACACGCGTCGTGCCCGCCTGGCCGTTCGCCCGCGTCGCGACGACCCGCCAGCGGACGCTGCGGTAGGGGCCGTACGCGGGCTGGGACACCGGGATGGCGAGGTGCTGCGTCGTGCAGGCGCCGAGCCTGGCTCGAAGGCGGGCGGCGTCGCCGGGCCGGGTGAAGCGCAGCCCGCCGAGCGCGACCTTGAAGCCACCGAGGGGCGGGGCGACCGGCGTCGTGCGGACGACGTCCCCGTAGCTCGTGAGCAGCTCCGGGCCGACCCTCGACCACGAGTGCGCCCGCGCCGTTCCGAGCCCGCCGGCGACGAGGCGCGCCGCGAGCGCCGGGTCCTCGAGGACCCGGCGCACGGCTTGGGCGATGCCCTCGACATCGCCGACGGGGACGAGGAGGGCGTTCACCCCGTGACGGGCGTAGGGCAGGATGCCGAGGTGCGCCGTCGCCACGACCGGCGTCCCCGAGGCCATGGCTTCGAGCGGCCCGAGGGCGAACGACGCGTGCTCGGCCGTGGAGACGAAGACCTGTGCGCTGCGGAGGTGGCGCGCTCGGTCCTCCTCGCCCGGCGACTCGACGAGCTCGAAGCGGCCGGCGGCCGGCGGCCGGCGAGGACCGAGCCAGATCGTCCGGAGCCGGGGCCGGAAGCGCGCCACCAGCTCGACGACACGCTCGGCATCGCCGAAACGGTCCGCCTCGAGCGAGCGCGACCCGACGAAGACGAGGCCGCCGGGCCGCTCTGCCGGCGGCGCCGGTCGACGCGACGGCGAGAACCGACCGAGGTCGACCACACCAGGGACCTCGCGTGCTTCGACCGCGTAGCCGCGCCAGAGCGCGGCACGAGCCTCGGCACCGAGGGCGAAGTTGACCGCCGCGGCGCGCAAGGACGCTGCCACCACGGCGCGGATGTGCTCCGGCACCTCGCCGAGGTCCGCAAGCGCGCCACGCTCGAACAGCACCACCGGCGCGAAGCCGAGCATGCGCGCCGGCAGCACGAGCTCCCAGCTCCCCGCGACGATGAGGTCGCAGTGCGGCACCGCGTCGGCGATCGGCTCCCCGTAGGGGACGCGCCTCACCGCGGCCCTCGTGCCGGCGCGGCGTGCCTCGACCGGGACCTCCGGGTCGTCGGGGTGGGCGCGGTAGAGCACGGTCACGTCGGCGCCGAGCGCGGCGAGCTGCCTCGCCTGCGTGAACAGCAGCTGCTCGCCCTCGCCCACTCCGGCGCCTGCGACCAGGTAGACGATGCGCAGCCGGTCGGGCAGGGCGCGATCCCTGCGGTTCAGCGGAAGCGGTCGGCCGTGGATCTCGACGGCCGACAGCACGTCGGCAAGACGACCCGCGGCGACGACGACCTCCACGCTCGCGAGGCGTGCGGCAGCCATCTCGCCCTGACCAACGTTCGCCCTTCGTGCCAGCTTTAGAGGACCGCGCCCCGATCGCTAAAGCTTCCGGTGCCGGGTGCCGACACCTCCGTGGGACCGGAACCGTCTCCGCGCCCTGAGAGCGAGGGTCGCCGATGCCGCCAGAGCCGCTTGGCAGAGCTGCCAGGGACCTCGCGAGAGACGCTCGAACGCCCCCGGTCGGCCAAAGACGGGCGTTGGGACCAATGTCCCTATTGCTGCCGCCAGATCGTGCGTGTACCGTGGCTGCGCCGCCACATTGCGTGCGGCCCGCGCCGACCTACGGGTTCTGCCACAACGTGGCCAAGGAGTGACGCCATGACTGCCCAAGCGAGCTTCCAGGAGCTCGACGCCCACCCGCCGGCAGGTCGGGCCGGCTCCCGCGCACCGGACCCCGCCTCGTGCGAGGCGCTCTGGCAGCGCTACTGGGCTTCCCGCGACCGTGCCTCCCGCAACGAGCTCATCCTGGCCTATGAGCCCCTCGTGAAGCTCGTCGTCTGCCGCCTCCCGGCCAACGTGCGGAGCTACTGGGAGGCCGACGACCTGCGGAGCTTCGGCCTGCTCGGCCTCGTCGAGGCGATCGACCGCTGGGCCAGCGACTCGCCGCTCAGCCGGTTCGCCGGCTACGCCACCAAGCGCATCCGCGGGGCGGTGTTCGACGAGCTGAGGCGCCTCGACTGGCTGCCGCGGACGGTGCGACGCCGCGTGATCACCTATCGGGCGACGGTCGACGCCCTCTCCACCGAGCTCGGGCGGACGCCACGCACGAGCGAGGTGCTGAGCGAGATGGGCACCGACGGAGCCGCCGCGGACGACGTGCTCAGCGCCGTCCAGTCGTCGCAGCTCTTGCACCTCCAGCACAGCGTCGGCAGCAGCTCGGCCGGCGAGGAGATGCGCCTCATCGACCTCATCGTCTCCGACTCAGACGTCGAGCCCGAGCAGCGGGTGCTGCGCAGCGAGCAGTTCGAGCAGATCCGCCGGGCGGTGACCCGGCTGCCGGACCGTCAGCGAACGGTCGTCACCCTCCACTTCCTCGGCGGCCTCACCCAGGAGCAGATCGGGCTGATGCTCGGCGTGAGCAACTCGCGCGTCTGCCAGATCGAGGCGACCGCGATCCAGACCCTGCGGCGCCTCCTCGTGACCGACGACGAACGTCGCGCCACATCGACGGCGCGCCCGGCCTGAGGCGACCCGGCCCGGGCAGGCTCATCCCGGGCTGACCGAGCCACGAAGTCTCGCACGCGCCCTCGGCGCCCTGCCCCGTCGACAAGCCGAGCTGCCCGCGACCCGCGTCTGACGCGCCCTGCCGCGTCGCCCGGCGACGTGAGCGGATCCCGCCGCCCGAGGGCCGACGGTGCACTCTGCGCATCTCTGCAGCCAGGGCAACGCTGCAGCACGCGCAACACTGCATAGGCTGCAATGTTATGCTCAACGCAGCATGGACTCTGACCTAGCCTCTGACCTGGGTGTCGAGAGCACGAACCGCTTGGCGGGAGCGGGCGACCCCCGCACCGACGATGCGACCGCGCCCGGCGACGGCGAGCCCGAGTCTCCGCACGCCGCACGCCTTCGTGAGCGAAAGAAGCTCGCCACCCGCAGGGCGCTCCGGCACGCCGCGCTCGAGCTCGTCGCTGCGCGTGGCTTCGCCAACGTCACGGTCGAGGACATCGCGGCGGCAGCCGACGTGTCGCCCCGGACGTTCTTCAACTACTTCCCGTCGAAGGAGGCTGCGCTCCTCGCCGACGACCCCGAGCTGCTCGTCGAGCTGCGCGACGCCATCCGCAGCCGCCCGGTCGGCGAGGCGGTGCTCGACGTCGTGCGCGCGGTGATGAAGTCGAAGCTGAGCGAGGCCACGCACCTCGTCGACGAGGGGTCGGAACCTCTCGAGACGCTGCGCCGGATGAAGGCGGTCTTCGCCGACCCGCACCTTCGGGCCGCCTTCGTCGCCCATATGGGCGCAATCGAGCGCTGCATCGCCGAGGGGATCGCCGAGCGCCTCGGCGCCGACCTCGCCGAGGACCCGTACCCGAGCCTCGTCGCCGTCTCAGCGACCTCTGCGATGCGTCTTGCCTTCGTCCTCTGGGCGCGCTCCGGCGGGCGAGCGAGGCTCAATTCGCTCCTCGACGCCGCCTTCGCCGCCATGCGCTCCGGGCTCGCAGACGACGGCGGGCTCGCCGCCATCCTCCACGACGTCGCCAACCGGGAGGGAGACGCCGAATGACCGCCGACGAGGCCGCCGACGAAGCTGTCGACGAGGCCGTCGAGGGGGTCGTCGACATCGGCCGGCGGCGTGTGCTCGTCGTCGTCGGCGCCCTGATGCTCGGCATGCTCCTCGCCGCGCTCGACCAGACGATCGTCTCGACGGCGCTGCCGACGATCGTCGCCGACCTCCACGGCGCCTCCCACCTGGCCTGGGTCGTCGTCGCCTACCTCCTCGCCTCGACAGCGTCGACGCCGCTATGGGGGAAGCTCGGCGACCAGTACGGACGCAAGGTCTACTTCCAGGCCTCGATCGTCATCTTCCTCGCCGGATCGGCGCTCTCGGGCCTCAGCCACTCGATGGTCGAGCTCATCGCCTTCCGGGCCGTCCAGGGCCTCGGCGGCGGCGGGCTGATGGTCGGCGCCCAGGCGATCGTCGGCGACGTCGTGCCGCCACGTGACCGCGGCCGCTACCAGGGTCTGTTCGGGGCGGTCTTCGGCGTGGCAAGCGTCGTCGGGCCGCTGCTCGGCGGCGTGTTCGTCGAGCAGCTCTCCTGGCGCTGGATCTTCTACGTCAACCTCCCCATCGGCGCGATCGCGCTCGCCGCCGTCGCGACCGCCGTCCCGGCGCACGGGACCCGGGTCCACCACGTGATCGACTACCTCGGCACCGGCCTGCTCGCCGCCGCGGCGACCAGCTTCACCCTGCTCACGAGCCTCGGCGGCACGACCTATCCCTGGGGCTCGGCCCCGATCATCGCGATGGGGGTCGCCGGCGCCGCGCTCGGCGTCGCCTTCGTCCTCGTCGAGCGACGGGCGACCGAACCGGTGCTTCCGCTCCACCTCTTCGCCAACCGGGCATTCTCGGTCACGAGCGTGGTCGGCTTCATCATCGGGTTCGCGATGTTCGGGGCGATCACCTACCTGCCCTTCTACTTCCAGAACGTGAAGGGCGCCTCGCCGACGATGTCCGGGGTCGACCTCCTGCCGCTCATGGCGGGTCTCCTCGTCACCTCGATCGGCTCCGGCGTCGCGATCACCCGTACCGGCCGCTACCGGGTCTTCCCGCTCGCCGGGACGGCGATCATGGCCGCCGGCCTCTACCTGCTGTCCCACCTCGGCGTGACGACCGGAGCCGTCGCCTCCTCGCTCGACATGGTCGTGCTCGGGATGGGTCTCGGCGGGGTCATGCAGGTGCTCGTCCTCATCGTCCAGAACGCCGTGCCGCATGCCGAGCTCGGGGTCGCCACCTCCTCTGCGACGTTCTTCCGCTCGATCGGCGGCTCCTTCGGGACGGCGATCTTCGGCGCCATCTTCGCCAACGTCATCACCGGCGACGTCGCGAGCCGCCTGCACGGGGCGAGGCTTCCGCAGGGGCTCTCCCTCGCCAGCCTCACGCCGAAGCTCCTCGACGCCTTGCCGCACTCGATCCGCGTCGCGATCGTCGGCGGCTACGCCGCCACCATCCACACCCTGTTCGTGGTGGCGATCCCGATCGCCCTGCTCGCCTTCGCCGGCAGCTGGCTCATCCCCCACGTCGAGCTCCGCCGCTCGAACGCCGGCCAGTCCGGCGCAGGCGACGTGGCGGGCGACGGCGCGACTCCCCCTGCGGCCCAGCCCGCCGCACCGACTCCGGAGGTCGTCCTTTGAGCAGGTTCTTCGCAGGGCTCGGGCGGGTCGTCGTCCGGCACCGTCACCTCGTCGTGCTCGGCTGGATCGTCCTCGCCGTCGTCTCGATGCGCGCGTTGCCCTCGCTCGGGAGCGAGGTCAACAACAACAACAGCCAGTTCCTCCCCTCGAGCGCGCCGAGCGCCAAGGCGACGAGCCTGCTCACCCCGATCCTCGGCAGCACCAACTCGACGAGCCAGATCGCCATCGTCGGCTCGACGACGAGCGGTCCGCTCGACCGGGCCGACCTCGCGGCGCTGGCGCGCGAAGCCGCTGCGGCACGAGCCGTCCCGCGGGTCGTCTCCTCGCGCCTGCTCGGCACCTCGCCTGACGGCCGTGCGGCGGAGATCGTCGTCATCGCCCGGGTCAACTACGCCGACGTGAGCGCCCAGAAGAAGGTCGTCGACGGCCTCCAGGAGACCTTCTCGCGGGCCGCGGCACCGCCGGGCCTCCAGCTCCACCTCGCCGGACCGGTCGCGACCAACGTCGCCAACCAGGCGAGCTCCAACACGGCGTCGAGCCGGACGCAGTCGCTGACGTTCCTTTTCGTGATCGCCCTCCTCCTCCTCGTCTTCCGCTCGGTGCTCGCCCCGCTCGTCACCCTGCTGCCGGTCGGGTTCGCCCTGCTCGTGTCGATGCGCTTCATCGGGGGTCTCGGCGCCGACGGGCTGAAGATCTCCGAGATCACCGAGCTGCTCCTCATCGTGCTCTTGATCGGGGCGGGCACCGACTACGGCCTGTTCCTCGTGTTCAGGGTGCGAGAGGAGGTCCGCCGCGGCCTCGACGCCAAGGACGCGGTCGTCCACGCGCTCCAGCGCGTCGGCGAGTCGATCTCCGCCTCGGCGGGCACGGTGATCTTCGCCCTGCTCACCCTCTTGCTCGCGAGCTTCGGCATCTACAAGGACCTCGGCGTGCCACTCGCCGTCGGCGTCGGCGTGATGCTGCTCGCCGGCCTGACGCTGCTCCCGGCGCTGCTCGCCATCTTCGGCACGGCGGCCTTCTGGCCCTCGCGGGTCGCCGCCGGCGACACGCAGGACGGGTGGTGGGGACGGACCGCCGGGCGCCTCGTCGCCCGCCCGGCGCTCACGCTGGCCACCGGGGTCGTCGTCTTCGGCGCCCTCGCCGCGGCGACCTTCGGCTACAAGTCGGCGGGCTTCGGCGGCGCGCTCAACGCTCCGGCGGGGAGCGACGCCGCGATCGGCAACGCCATCGTCGCGCGCCACTTCCCCCGGGCGAGCGCCAACCCGGCGAACCTCGTGCTGCGCTACGAGCGGCCGGTGTGGGACCAGCCGGTCGCCGTCCTCGACGCCGAGCGCTCCCTCGAGTCCTCGGGACGGTTCACCCAGCTCACCGGTCCGCTCGACCCGACCGGCTACCAGCTGTCCCCTGCGATGTACGCCGGCCTGCACGCGCGCCTCGGCAACCCCGTGACATTGCCGGCGGTCGAGCCGCCGGGGCTCGACGTCCCGACCGTCGCCTACAACGCCTACCGCACGACCACGCAGTTCGTGAGCGCCGACGGCCGCACGGTGCAGTTCGAGGCGACGCTCCGGGCGGGCGCGCAGGCGTCGACGCCCGCGATGGACGCCACCCCGGTGATCCGGACCGTGGTCGCACACGCCGCAGCCGCCTCGGGCGCCTCGGCGAGCGGGGTCGCCGGCGAGGCCGCGTCGCTCTACGACGTGAGCAACATCTCCAACCACGACCTCGTGAAGATCGTGCCCGTCGCCATCGTGGCGATCGGGATCCTGCTCGCCCTGGTGCTGCGGAGCGCCGTCGCACCGCTGTACCTCATCGTGAGCGTGGCCCTCTCCTACTTCGCCTCGCTCGGGGTCTCGACGCTCGTGTTCATCGACATCGGCGGGGGGAGCGGGCTCACCTTCGTGCTCCCGTTCCTCATGTTCATCTTCCTGCTCGCCCTGGGCGAGGACTACAACATCCTCGTCATGACGCGCATCCGCGAAGAGGCGCGCCGGCTCGGGCTGCGCCAGGCGGTCGTGCGGGCCGTCGGCCGGACCGGGCCGACGGTCACCTCCGCCGGGCTCGTGCTCGCCGGGAGCTTCGCCGTCCTCGCGATCGCCGGAGGTGGCGGGCCCGGCGGCAGCCAGATCCGCGACATCGGCTTCGGGCTCGCCATCGGCATCCTCATGGACACCTTCCTCGTCCGGACGCTCATCGTCCCGTCGGTCGTCGCCCTGCTCGGCACGTGGAACTGGTGGCCCGCGCGGCTGGGACGCGCGACCGCCGGCGAGGCCGCGGGCGGCGAGGAGCTCGCCGCGGCGGGGGCGGCGCCGTAGCGCTCAGGCCGAGCGCCGGGCCGCCGAGCCCGCTCGCCCCGCGGTCGCCCCGGCCGCGAGGTGCTCCTTCAGGACGATATGGGCGTAGTCCTTGCGGTGCAGCACGCGCACCTGGATGCCGGGGTAGAGCTCGGCGAGCCTGCGCACCTTGGCGTGCTTGCGGGTGACGAGATCCTGGCGAAGCGTGGTGAGCTCGACGAACAGCGAGTGCTCGGGAAGGTAGAAGTCGGGCCGGAAGGCCGCCGCCGGGCGGCCGGCGGCATCCCACGCCAGCACGAACTCGACGGGCTCGTACTCCCATCGGATCCCGTAGAAGTCGAACAGCGCCGCGAGGCGCGCCTCGGAGTCGTGGGCGAAGCGCACGGGCCGCTCCCCGACCCGCTGCGGGGCGGCGCGTGCCAGGGCGCTAACCCCTTGCGAGCGCGTCGGGTGCCTCTCCGGCGCCGGGCGCAGCTGCGGCCTGCCCGGTCTCGCCGGCCGGCGCGCCGGCGCCAGCCGCGAACGCGACGATCGCTGCGTCGACCTCGCCGACGACACCGGCGAGCGGCACGACGTTGAACACGCCCTGCCCGCCTTTGAGGAGGTCGACGATCTCCTCGCCGGTGCGCACGAGCACAGAGCAGCTCCCGCCGAGCACGAGGTTGGCCGTCGCGAGGTCCTCGCCCGCCTGGCGCAGGGTCGCGATCGCGCGGCGCGCCTGGCGAAGGTTGAGGCCGGCGTCGAGCAGCTGCTTG
>JAKAOD010000055.1 GCA_021823365.1 Actinomycetes bacterium
CAACCGGCTCTACGCCAAGCCCGACGCGAGCGAGGACAACATCCGCGCCGCGCTCGAGCGGGCCCAGGTCCTCGAGCTCGTCGACGCGCTGCCCGACGGGCTCGACACGCTCGTCGGCGACCGCGGCTACCGGCTCTCGGGTGGCGAGAAGCAGCGCGTCGCCATCGCGCGGCTGCTGCTCAAGGCACCCGACGTCGTCGTGCTCGACGAGGCGACGGCGCACCTCGACTCCGAGTCCGAGGCGGCGGTGCAGCGAGCGCTCGACTCGGCGCTGAAAGGACGGACGTCGATCGTCATCGCCCACAGGCTCTCGACGGTCCGCAACGCCGACGAGATCCTCGTCCTCGACCAGGGATGCGTCGTCGAGCGGGGCCGCCACGCCGAGCTCCTCGCCGCCGGCGGGCTGTACGCCGACCTCTACTCGACGCAGTTCGCCGGGGGGCCGTCGCCGGAGGCGGTCGACGGCTGCCCGCCGCTCGAGCCCGTCACCGGGCCGGCCCAGGTGCCCTGAGCCGGCCGGCCCCGCGCGACGAAGCAGGTCGCTGTGTGCGAGCCTCAACTGATGCCCGCGGACCGGACGTAGGTGCCTTCGTCCACCGGAGGAGGTGAGGGGAGCGATGCGGTCGAGCGCGCGTGCATTGCGGTGAGCGGGCAGCCGGTCTGGTTCGGCGACGCCGACCGGCCGCTGTTCGGGTGGCTGCACGCCCCCGAGCGTGCCTTCGGGGCCGCGGTGCTGTGCCTGCCGGTCGGGGACGAGGGCTTCCCCGCGTACCGCGCCTACCGCCTCCTCGCCGAGCAGCTCGAGTCGGCCGGCGTCGCCGTGCTCCGCTTCGACTACACCGGCACCGGGGACTCGGCTGGGAGCCTCGAGGACGTCAGGGACGTCGACACCTGGATCGCCGACACCTGCCGCGCGGTCGACTTCGTGCGCGAAGCGGGTGCCCGCGCGGTCGCCCTCGTCGGGATGCGGATCGGCGCCCTGCTCGCGCGCCGCGCCTCGACCTGTCGCGACGTGCGGCTGCTCGCGCTCTGGGATCCGTGCGAGTCCGGAAGGGGCTTCCTTCGCGAGCAACGGCTCCTCGGCGTGACCGGGAAGACGCCGACCGCCGAGAGCGCCACCGGCGAGCCCGCCGGCGTCGAGATCCAAGGCGCGATGCTCTCCGGCCCGCTCGCGGCGTCGCTCGCGGCCCTCGGTCTGCGCGACGACGCGGCACCTCCGCTCGACCGGCTCCTCGTGCTCGTGCGCCCCGGGCCCGAGCGGGCCGGGCGCGTCTGCCAGTCCGTGGCGGCGATCTCGACCGTCTGCGAGCAGCTCCTCGAGCAGGAGCGCTTCTTCGACGTCAACGTCTGGGACCCCTACGTGGCCGCGGCGTCCGTCCGGCTCGTCGTGGACTGGTGCGTCGAGTCGATCACGCCGGGCCGGCAGCTCCCGTCGCACGTAGCGGCCCCGGCGACGTGGCGACCGGCGGTCGTCGAGCCGGCCGGCCGGCATGGCGCCGTCGTCGAGACGCCGGTGTCACTCGGTGCGGGCCACATGTTCGGCCTCATCTCGGAGCCCGAGGGGCCGCAGGACGCGTCGGCGCCCGCCGTCGCGCTGCTCAACATGGGACTCGACCGGCACACCGGCCCCTCGCGGATGTGGACGGAGCTCGCACGCGCCTGGGCCGCCCGGGGGCTCAGGGTCCTCCGATTCGACCTGACCGGCATCGGGGACAGCGGGACGCGTGACGGCCGGCAAGCCGAGGTCGTCTACCCGGCCGTCGCGCTCGAGGACATCGCCGAGGCCGCACGCTACCTGGCACCCGACGACCCGGCCCGCGTGCTCCTCGTCGGGGTGTGCTCCGGGGGCTACCACGCCGCAGAAGGAGGTGCCGCGCTCCGCTCACGAGCCGTCTGGCTGGTCAATACGGCCGTGCCGAGCTCGGTGGCGCTCCGCCGCGTCACCCTTGACGAGGCGGCCGACTCCGACCGGCACGCGGTGCGCCGGCTCCCGCCGATCATCGGTCGACTCGTGGCCAGCCCGACGGCCGTGCGCATTGCGCACCGATACGTCCCTCCCTTCGCCTGGCGGGTGCTCGACGCCACCGGCATCTATCCCTTCGCGGCCCGAGCGTTCCGCACCCTCGTGCAGAACGGCACCGACACGCACGTGCTCTGCGGCCCCACGGAGGCCCGGAAGTTCGCGGCGTACGGCAGGTCCGAGCTGCGACGCCTGTCCCGCTCGGGGCATTTCCACTTCGAGGTCGCCGACGACCTCGACCACACCCTCCTCCGAGCCCACTCGAGGCGGCGCGTGTCGGCCGATCTCTCCGAGTACGTGCTTGGCCCGTTCTCGGACCTCTGCGCGCGCGCAGCCGCGCCGCGCCCCGACGTCGGCGCGCCGCTTTCGAGCCAATGACCGAGCCGCTCACCCCGGTGCTCGTCCGGATGCTCGAGGGACGCGTGGGCAGCACGCTGTTGATGCAGCTGCTCGCCACCTCGCCGCTGATCGCCTTCGATCGCGTCTACCCCTACGAGAACAGCTACCTCACCTACATCGTCCGCCTCTCCGGCCTGCTCGACCGGGATGGGACCTCGACGTCCACGATGTCCGACGTCATATACGGCACGCCGGGTCACCTCGGCGCGCTGCCCTTCCCGCCGCAGCTCGCCGACGGTCACGGCCTGGCGCGCGGCGCGCTCGGGGGAGCCTGGGAGGCCCTCTCCCGCCTCGCCGGAAAGGGCGAGCCCGCGCCGCGCTACTACGCGGAGAAGTTCTGGGGGTCCGTCGCGCCCGTCGTCGAGGCAGGGCTCCGACCCGTCGTCATCGACCTCGTCCGGGACCCGCGGGACCTCATCGCCTCGGTGCGCGCCTTCAACGCGAAGACCGGCGTCGCGCGCTTCGGCAGGAGCGAGGTGGACGACGACGAGGCGCACCTCCGCAGGCTCGTCGCGGGGATCCGGATGCGCGTCGCGGAGATGGACGAGGAGCTCCCGGTGCAACGGATGACCGTGCGCTACGAAGACCTCGTCCGTGACCTCCTCGGGGTGGCTTCGCGCGTCTCGGAGCTGTTGCAGGTGGCGGTTGCTCCCGCCCGGCTGCCCGACTTCGCCGATATGGCGCACCATGCAACCTCGACGACGGCTGAGACGTCGATCGGCCGTTGGCGCGTCGACCTCTCCTCGGCCGAGGTTGCGACAATAGAGCGCCGCCTCGGCGCGGCGATGTCGAGATTCGGCTACGTGACGGGCTAGAGCAACTAGGGTGCTCGATCGTGGCTGATCTGCGCTCCGGGTCGCCGCTTGCGTGCTGCGCTTCGCCTGGACATCTTCCGGAGGTGGTCGCAGGGGTGGACCTCACCTCCACCCAGGAGGTCGCCGCCGCGGTGGAGCGCTTCGGTGGGCGCTATCTCCGGCGCGTGTTCACCTCACGCGAGATCGAGGACTGCTCAGCCGGCACGGCGACTGTCAGCCCCCGGAGCCTTGCCGCACGCTTTGCCGCAAAGGAGGCGACGTTCAAGGTGCTTCGCCCGGGCGACGGGCATCCGCCCTGGACCGACGTCGAGGTGAGGCGCAGCGCCGCCGGGTCGTGCACGATCCACTTGACGGGCTCGGCGCGCCGGCTGGCCGCGGCGCGTGGAATCGGCCGCGTGGCGGTCGCGCTCACCCACGAGGGTCCCATGGCCGCGGCGGTCGTCGTCGCGACCTGCCGCGGGGGGCACAGATGACCCAAGGGACGACGCTCGCCGAGCGCATCCGCCAGGTGCTCGACGCCGAGGCGCGCCTTCCCATGCCGGCTTCCTCGCTCGCGGACGGGGACGACTTGTTCCGCAAGGGCCTCTCCTCGCACTCGAGCGTCAGCGTCATGCTCGCCCTCGAAGAGCTTTTCGGGCTCGAGTTCCCCGACGCCCTGCTGAGCAAGCAGACGTTCCAGTCGATAGAGGCGATCGCGGCTGCCTTGCGGAGCCTCGGCGTCGAAGACGAGCCATCCCGGGGCTGACGCGCAGCGTGGACGAGCGCGACGAGATCCTCGTCTCCTATCGGGACGTCCTTTGCGACGCCGGGCTCCTGCAGCGCACGGCGATCGACGGCGTCTACGGGAGGTCGGCGACCTTCGAGCGCCTCGTCGGGGGAGTCGAGGCCATCCTCGCTGCCGCGGGCGCGGACCAGGGTGCGACGCTCGTGCGCTTCCCGCCGATCGTCCCGCTCGATCTCCTCGTCGGCACGGGGTACATCCGCTCCTTCCCGACGCTCATCGGGTCGATCCGGTCCTTCGGCGGTGACGAGCATGCCCACCGCGACTTGATCTCCGAGCTCGACTCGGGGGAGCGCTGGTCGGCCGGCGGTGCGGACACCGGCGTCGCGCTGTGCCCTGCCGCATGTCACCCGCTGTACCCGACGCTCGCCGGTGAGCTTCCGCCAGCGGGCCGCGTCTTCGACGTCTATGGCTACGTCTTCCGGCACGAGCCGTCCGTGGATCCCGCGCGCATGCAGATCTTCCGGCAGTACGAGTTCGTCTACGTCGGCGAGCCCCGCGGCGCGTCCGCACACCGCGACCTCTGGCTCGAGCGCGCCGCCGACGCGCTGGGGAGCCTCGGCATCGAGGCGAGCGCCGAGGCGGCGACCGATCCCTTCTTCGGCCGTGCCGGGCGCCTCCTCGCCGACAGCCAGCGGCTCGCGGGGCGCAAGACGGAGCTCCTCGCCCGCACCGGCCCCGCCGAGCAGTTGACGGCCCTCGCGTCGGTGAACCTCCACGCCGAGCACTTCGGACGGGCATTCGGCATCCGCTGCTCGGACGGCGCCACGGCCCACAGCGCGTGCGTCGGCTTCGGCGTCGAGAGGATCGTCTTGGCGATGCTGTACCAGCACGGGCTGGACCCGGGATCATGGCCCTGCGCGCTCAGGGAACGTCTCGGCGCGTGAGCGGGGGCGCGACAGCTTCGAGCGAGGCCCTGCCGCTTCTGGCGCTGCCGTACCGTCCGACTGCCCTCTCGCCGTGGGCGCTCGCAGAGGCCGCGCACGGGGCGTGCCGGCTGCTCTGGATCACGGACGAGACGGCGCCGGTGGATCCCGTCACGCTCCGGCTGCTCCGCCGCCTCGGGGCGGTCACCGACCTCGCCGGCTGCTCGAGGGACTCCTGGCGAGAGAGGCTGGCGGCCTTCGGACCGGACGGGATCACCGCGTTCTCCGACCACAACATGGTGAGGATCGCCGAGGCCGCGGAAGACCTCGGCCTGGTGTTCCATTCCCCGGGCTCGGCGAGGGCCCTCACCGACAAGCATGCCCAGCGGGCCGCTCTGCGGTCGGGAGGTCTCGCGGCTCCCGGATGCTGGGTCGTCCCGCCCGCCGGGGATTCCCGCGCCGCCGCCGCGCTCGCGTCGGGGCTCGAGTACCCCGTGGTGCTGAAGCCCCGCAACGGCGCGGACAGCCGGCTTACCTTCCGGGTGGAGGGCGAGTCGCAGCTCCTCGGCCTCCTCGCCGCGCCCGAGGTCGCGGCCTCCGGGCTCGCGATGGTCGTCGAGGAGTACCTGCGGGACGCGCCGCCGCAGTTCGACGGACAGGTCGCGAACTACCTGTCGGTCGAGTCGACGGTGTCCGCAGGGGTCGTCCGCCACCTCGCGACGACCGGCCGCCTCCCGCAGGCCGAGCCGTTCCGCGAGACCTGCCTCTTCATACCGAGCACGCTCCGCGCACGCGACAGGGAGGCCGCCTGCGAGTTGGCGACCGGCGCCATCGCTGCGCTCGGGATCGAGCACGGCTTCCTCCACACCGAGATCAAGCTCACCCCCGAAGGTCCGAGGATCATCGAGGTCAACGGCAGGCTTGGCGGCGGGGTGCCCGGAATGTACGAGCTCTTGACCGGGACGTCGTTGGTCAGCTTGGCGATGCGCAGCGCGCTCGGCGAGAGTCCCCGCCTCGAAGAGATCCCCGAGGACAGCCGCGTGGCCTACCGCCTCCTCGTCCAGGCCCCCGTCGACGCCGCCGGGGTCGAGAGCGTCGACGGGCTCGAGGAGGTCGGCAAGATCGACGGCGTCAGCTCGGTCTCGCTCAACCGCCCACCCGGCGCGAGGCTCGACTGGCGCCTCGGCAATCGCGACTACGTCTTCGCGGTCCTCGGCTCGGCGGACGACCACGACTCCTTCCTCGACACCATCCGGCGGATCGAACAGGTCGCGCGCATCCGCTACTCCGACTGACGGCGGGACGCCGCCGCCTCCGGGTCCCGGGCGCTCGCGCTGCCGGCACGGCGGTGAGCATGTGCCCCTGGCGGCTCCTGTGACAGCATGACGACTGCCTGCAGTGCAACCGGCTCACTCGCCTGGCGCGCCGAGGCCGTGCGCGCGACGCGTGGTCTGGCAGATGCGCATAGCGCGAGACCCCACGTTCCGGGGCGACCTGTGCGCGGACAGCGTCATTTTCCTTGTCTTTCTTGGCATGACCTGCTTGCGAGGGACATCGCGACGTGCCAGCCTTGCCTCGAGAGCAACAAGACGCCGCATGCATGAGGCAGCCGACGCGACAACCGCTCGTGCCGGTCGACGCGGCGGTCATCGCGCCACGAAGGCAAGACCTCGATGCAGATCATCCCGAAGCGAAAGAGCGAGGCTCCGCACTTGCCGTCTCCTGCCCCCCGGATCTCGGTCAGGGGCGCGCAGCGGGCCGTCGTCGTCCTTGCGCTGCCGGCGCTCTCCCTCGCCGTCCCTGCCGCCGTGCAGGCGTCGCGTGCGGCGTCAGGTGTTGCCGGGATGCCCGGGCTCACAGCGCGGGTGCGCGGCCTGTCCGCGTCGACGGGGACGGGTGCGGCGGCGGGGATCGACTGGGCGCGGGGCGCGGTGTTCGGCAGCGTGGGCAACGTCGGCGCCCATGCGCTCGCCGACTGCGCCGTGGCGGCCGTCGCGGACATCGAGCAGCTGCTGCAGGGGCGCACCACGCCGATCGACCCGGCACCTTTCCTCGCTGAGTACGCCATGCTCGCGCGGGCGGCCGGCGAGTCGCCCGGGCCGGGCGCCGTGCTCCCGCCCTGGCTCGTCCTCAGGGCCTGGCACGCGCCGGGGATCGCCGGCACGCGCATCGCCCCCGCCGTCCCGGTCGGCCCCGGACGCTCCAGCCTCGAGCATGCCCTCTCCGGCGGCCCCCTCTATGCCGTCGTCGACCTTCCACGCGCCGCCTCGGCGGCTCCGGTGCGGGTCGGTGCGGACGACCTCGCGCTCAAGGCGTGGACGGCCGCTACGCCGCCGTCGGGATACTCAGGTGGCGGCGCCCACGTCGTGGCGGTCGTCGGCTACGACGCGCAGTACGTCGACGTCGTGACCTGGGGATACGTCCAGCCCATCTCATGGGCCCTCTGGGCGCACATGGTCGCCCAGGTCTGGTCCGTCACGCCCCAGGCAGCGCCCTGAGGACGGCTGGTCGCCGGCCTGGCGCACCGCAGACGACGCGGAGGGGCAGGGCGCCGCTCAGGCCCCGCCCTGCGCCGACGAGGCCTGGTAGCGGGCGATCGCCGAGCGCGGGCCGAAGGCGGCGACGTAGGCGGCGAAGGACCGGGGGGCCGACTTCGGGCTCAGCTGCAGGATGTGATTGTCACCTGCGTCGTACCACGACTCGTAGGCGACGTCGTGGGACGCGACGAAGCGCCCGATGGCGCTCACGTAGCTGCCGTCGTCCCCGAGGGTCCGGAGCGTGCCCCACTCGGGGATGCTGAGCGGCTTGCCGTGCTGGCGCGCGAACCGGTAGACGGCGTTCAGCCCGAGCGGCTCGCTCGCGAGCGTCGGCCAGCGCTTCCGCGAGCCGACGGGAGGAAGCTTCATCGAAGCCTCGTCGTAGGCGTCGATTCCGACGATGTCGACCGCGGCATTTCCCGGGTAGTAGGCCGCGAGGGGCAGGTTCTCGTAGTTGGCATTGACGTTCCAGTCGAAGAGGAAATGGGCTCCGGGCACGGCCCGCATCGTGCGGACGATCCGGGCGAAGTACAGAGCCCAGTCGTGCCACTGCGCCGGTTGGGCGCCGATCCAGTCGACCTCCCAGGGCCCGTTCATCTCCGGGCCGAGGCGTATCACCGAGTAGCCGAGCCCTGCCGCGACGAGGTTCTGCGCGAGGTGCTCCGCGTAGACGTCGAAGCGACCCCTCGCGCCGAGGAGGCGCCAGTTGGCCGTGGCCGCGACGTCGTCGGGGACCAGGTTCTCCGTGATGATCAGGGTGTGCTGGCTTGGGTCGGCCGCCACCCACTTCGCGTAGCCGTAGCGGGGGTTGGTGATCCACGGGTCCTGCCACTGCGACCAGTTCGGCTCCTCGGTGCTGAACACCTCGAGGCAGTCGTAGGTGATCCCGGTGGCCTTCTCCGCCTGCGCGAGCTGGCGACCGTAGGAGGCGTAGATGCAGGTCGTCTTCGAGTTGCCGGCCTGCACGAGCCCGACCGCTCGTGGCGCCGACCAGGTCGTGGCCGCTCCGGCGCGACGCGCGAGCGCGCCGGTGCCGAGGACAAGGCCAGGGACGGCGGCCAGCGCCGCGACGAGCGGGGCGGCGGCGATTCCCCGCCAGGGGTGCCGGTGTGCCACGCGAGGTCCAGCGCTCAGCCGGCGCGACGGAGCGCCGAAGCTGCGCGCGCCGCCCGCCCCGCCACCTGCTGCACGGCGGGATGATATCCGCCAGCCCTCGCGACCTCGCGAGGGGAGCTGCCGCACCATGACGCCTCTCGACACCCGGCGCGCATCCCGGGGCCGCCCGGGCGCTTGTCGTCTCCCCGGTGCCGAGGGTCGATATCGTATGCCCATCGGCGCCGTCGACCCGCACGGGGGCCGCCCGCGCGGTTGCGGGGAGCCGGGTCTGGCGGCGAGGACGGAGAGTGAGCCAAGACGTGCCGGAGGAGCTGCCGGCACCGCCGGAGTCCGACCAGCGTGCGCCGGGCCGGGCGAGGCTGAGGAGGATCCTCTCGGGCCTCGGCTGGAACACCGGCGGGCAGGTCGTGTCGGTCGCCCTCAACCTCGCGCTCACGCCCTTCCTGCTGCTCCGCCTCGGCGTCAGCGCGTACGGCCTGTACGCCCTCCTGAGCTCGTTCCGCGGCCTGCTGTCCAACCTCGACGGCGGCTTCGGTCCGACCTCGTCGCGCTACTTCGCGGTCTACGCCGGAGCCGACGACCGCAGGTCGACGGCCGGCCTCGTCGTGACGATCTCGGCGATCCTCACGGCCATCGTCGGCACGCTGGGCGGGATCGTCGCACTCCTCGCTCCGCAGATCACGGAGCTGTTCCACACCTCGAGCTCGCTTCACCACGAAGCCACCGGGCTGCTGCGGGCCTTCATGCCGCTCCTTCTTACGGCAGCATTGCGGGGCTCTTTCCAGCGCATCTTGAGGTCCCACCACCGCTGGGCCTACATCAACGTCTCCATGACCGTCGGGACCGCGGTCTACGTGGCGCTCGCGATGCTGCTGGTGGGGGAGGGGCATGGCCTCGTCGGCCTCCTGTGGGCGAGCGTCGCCCAGGAGGCCGTCGTCGACGTCGCCTCCGTGGCGGCGGCGACGCGTCATTTCTCCTGGCGCGACTGCCGGCTCCTGCCGCGCGGCGTCACGCGGGAGATCGCCCGCTACGCGAGCCGGGTCCAGCTCGCCGCCATCGCGAGCTCGTTCAACTACGAGATCGACTCCCTGCTCGTCGGGCTGATCTTCCCGGTCCGCTACGTCGCGTACTACAGCATCGGGTCGAACTTCTCGAACCAGCTGACCAGCCTGCCGACGAACGCGGTGAGCCCGGTGGCGGTCACGCTGTCGAGGACCTTCGGCCGCTCGGGGCTCCCGGCGACCCTGCGCGAGTTCACCGAGCTGCAGCGGGTCTGGGTGCGCGCCGTCGCGCCCTATGCCCTGATCGGTGCGGTCTGTGGCTACTTCGGGATCCTGCGGTGGCTCGGGCCGCAGGAGCGTCTCGCCGGCGTCGTCGCGGTCATCCTCCTCGGCGGCCAGGTGCTGAACCTGCTGAGCCAGGTGATGGCCGAGCTCGGCAAAGCGGTCAACAAGCCCGGCCTCGAGTCGCGCTATCTCGGGACGGGCGTCGTCATCAACGTGGCGCTCACGATCCCGCTCGCGTTCACAGTCGGGATGCTGGGCGTGCCGATCGGCACCGCGATCGGGCAGGTGGTCAGCACGTTGTACTTCCTGCACATCGCGAAGCGCGAGATCGACCGGGGGCTTCGTAGCTTCCTCGCCGACATTCCCGCGCTGGCGACGCTCGCCGCCACGGCCTGCGCCGTCGCCCTCGTCCTCCCTGCCCATGCCGTCGCCCCGCGGGGCGCGTTCGGCCTGCTGCTCTGCGCCGTCCCGGCGGTCATCGCCCTCGCCGTCCACGCGGCGCTGGTCGGCGGGCTGAAGAGGACCGCACGCGTCATCGCCCCAGGGGCGAGCTGGAGCGCTCCTGCGGGCGCAGCACCGGCGCCGCACGACAGGTTCCGCTAGCGGGCCGCGGCCGGACGCGGCGCTTCTCGTCGCGTCGGCGCCGCGCGTCCTCGTGACACCGCGTGCTGTGCTGACACGCATGCGGCCGTGTCCCAAAGGATCGACATCGGATCAGAAGTTGCCACGAGGGTGACCTCGTTGCGCACTCAAGGGTGCGGATGCGCGCCACGACGCCGCTGAGCTGCCCACTATCAGCGCTCTCTACGCGTTCGTACCACGGCAACCGGTGACGCCCAGCGTGCTGCGCCGCGTGCTAAAGAGTCACGGACAGCGGGGCGTTAGTGACTTTACGTGGCTGGACATAGATGGGCACGACGTCGATGAGGCGTTCAGGGCGGTTCGGCGGCAACCGCCGGCGCATGCTGGGCCGTGTCGTCGGCCTCGGCGCGTTGCTCGTCGTCCCTGCCGGCATCACGACGAGCGCGGGCTCCTCCGGCGGCACCGGGGCGGCCAGCGGCGTCCTCGGCGCCACCGAGACGCTGGCGCAGGTGATCATCACCCTGCAGAGCCGAATCGTCGGCGTCACCGCCTCGGCGGTCGGCGCGTTGGGCGCCGGGGCCGGGGCCGCCGGGTCGGGCGCGCGACGCCTCCGCGGGACCACGACCACGACGGCCGCCCCGCCGCCGTCAACGGATGCACCGGCACCGAGCGCGCCCGGCCCGCCCGGTGGCGGTGGCCCGGGGCACCACGGGCAGGGTCAGGGCGGGTAGCCGGCCGAGGC
>JAKAOD010000056.1 GCA_021823365.1 Actinomycetes bacterium
CAGGACCGGCCGCGATGGGCGCGCGACCGGGTCGGCCTGGACCGACCGCTCCAGGGTAGCAGCTCCGCCGCGTTCAGGCGTCCCGGGGGTCGACCTCGACCCGGACCCCCGGAACGGGCGGCCCGACCGCTGCCAGCGCATCGGCGAGCGCCGCCGAGTCGGGTGCGCGCACGAGGGTGCGCCCGCCTGCGCCGGGTGCGACCTCGGCGACTCCTTCGAGCGCCGCGGCGAGCTCCGCCGCCCCCGGGCCGGACAGGGTCGCCAGGGCGCTCCAGGGAGGCAGGCCGAGCGCCGAGCGCCGAGCCCGCTCGACGGCCGCGAGGATGCCGGGGTCGGCGCGCTCGGCGGAGCGCAGGGCCTCGTCGCCGGGCAGGCGGGTCTGGACGACCACCCTCGGAGTCGCACCTCGGGGATCCCTGCGTGCGCGGCCGAGCAGCCGGCAGGCGCGCGCGACCAGCGCGAGCGCCTGCTCGGCGGCGCGAAAGCGCGGTGCGGTGAGCTCGGCGTCGATGTCGAGGAAGACGACGAGCGATGCGGCACGAGCCCGGTGAAGCACCGCCTCGGTGCCGACGAGCACCTCGGCCGGAGCCAGCTCGCCCGCTCCCGGGCCGGCGCGCCCGCTCACCTCGACGACGGAGCGTCCCGTCAGGGCGGCGAGCTCCTCGCCGGCCCGCCCGACGCCGGGCCTGAGCAGCCTGAGGCGCGTCGCGCCGCAGCGCGGGCAGGTCGGCTCGGATGCGGCGCCGCACCGCGGGCAGCCGAGGGCAGCCGCTGGGGCGCCGGTGCCAGTACCGCCGGTCGCCGCCTCGTGCTCGACGAGGGCGGCCTGACAGCGCTCGCAGCGGCGGACCTCTCCACAGGCGGCGCAGGCGAGCAGCCGGGCACGCCCGGTGCGGTTGAGCACGCAGACCACCGGCAGGTCCGGCCGGGCGGATCGGGCCGTCGCGATCGCCGGCGCGAGCCTGGGCGAGTACCGGCCCGAGCGCGGGTCCTCGACCGAGCGGTCGAGGACCTCGATCGGCGGCCAGCCGGCGCGCTCGCGCTCGCGCGAGAGCGTGACGAGCCGGCCCCAGGCGAGCTGCTCGAGGGTCGGGCAGGGCGAGACGAGGACGCACGGCGCGCCGGCACGCGCTGCACGCTCCGCGACGAGGACCGGCGCCGACCACGTCGGCGCCCGGGTCTCGGCGTAGGCGTCGTCATGAGCGTCGAGCACGACGAACACGCCAGCCTCGCCGACGCTGGCGAGCGCCGCCGCCCGGCTCCCGACGACCACGCGCCCGCCGGCGGCCGCTTCGGCCCACTGCTCGGGGTAGCGGGCGACGGCGACACCGGCACGCTCGAGGCGCTCAGCGAGGATCTGGACGTCGTGGCGCTCGGGCGCGAGGACGAGCGCGCCGCGCCGGCCGGCCTCGCCGAGGAGCGCGAGGACGAGCTCGAGCCGGGGGGCAAGCGGCGGCAGGCGGACGACCGCGCGCTTCGCGGCGAGCGCCTGGCGAGCGACCGCGGCGAGGGGAAGCGCCCAGGCCCCGGCAGGACCCGGCGGCGATGCCGGTGACGCGGCGCTCCGCGGTGGTGAGGGCCGTGCAAGGGAAGCAGGCCTCGCCGGTGAGGCGGGCTCCGGCGCCGGCGCGGGCGCGAGGAGGGCGGAGACCCTGCGGGACGGCGACGCCGCGACGAGGAACGGTCGCACGCGACCGGCGTATCGCCAGGCGCCCCATCGGGCGAGCTCGACGACGGCAGGCTCGGGGCCGACGGAGACGACCTCGGCGACTTCGCGTAGCGGCACCGCCAGCGGCTCGCCGTCGCCCGCCCCGACCACCCATCCGCGCACCCGCCGCCCCTGCAGGGGGACCCGGACGATCGTCCCGATGCCGATCTCCGCGGCGAGGCCTTCGGGGACCGCGTAGTCGAAGGACCTGTCGATCCCGGAGAGGTCGGGAAGGACCCGCGCGACGGCGGGCTGCGGCGGCGTCAGAGCGCGAGGGCGGCGCGCAGCTCGTCGACCCGCGGGGTCGACTCCCAGGTGAACTCCTTCTCCTGGCGCCCGAAGTGACCGTAGGCGGCGGTCTTGCGGTAGATCGGGCGCCGCAGGTCGAGGTCGCGGATGATCGCAGCGGGCCTCAGGTCGAACAGGTCGTCGACGGCCTTGGCGATGCGACCGGGGTCGACGGTCTCCGTCCCGAAGGTCTCGACCATCAGCGAGACGGGCCGGGCGACGCCGATGGCGTAGGCGACCTGGACCTCGCACCGGCGGGCCGCCCCGGAGGCCACGACGTGCTTGGCGACCCATCGGGCCGCGTAGGCGCCCGAGCGGTCCACCTTCGAGGGGTCCTTGCCCGAGAAGGCGCCGCCGCCGTGGCGGGCCGCGCCGCCGTAGGTGTCGACGATGATCTTGCGGCCGGTGAGCCCGGCATCGGCTCGGGGGCCGCCGAGCTCGAACCGGCCGGTCGGGTTGGTGAGGACACGCATCCCCTCGGTGTCGAGCCCCTCCGGGAGCAACGGGCGGATGACGTGGTCGAGGAGGTCCGGCACGAGCAGGGTGTCGAGGTCGATTCCGGCGAGGTGCTGGGTCGAGACGAGCACCGTCTCGAGCCGCACCGGTCGTGTGCCCTCGTAGCGGATCGACACCTGCGTCTTGCCGTCGGGGCCGAGGTAGGGCAGCACGCCGGCGCGGCGCACCTCGGAGAGGCGGTGCGCCAGGCGGTGGGCGAGCCAGATCGGCAGCGGCATCAGGTCAGCCGTCTCGTCGCAGGCGAAGCCGAACATCATCCCCTGGTCACCCGCCCCCTGCTCGGAGAGCAGGTCGTCCCCGGCCCCGCTGCGGGCCTCGTAGGCGTGGGAGACCCCCTGGTCGATGTCCGGCGACTGCTCCCCGATCGAGACGACGACCCCGCAGGTGTTGCCGTCGAAGCCGAACGACTCTCGGTCGTAGCCGATGTCGCAGATCGTCGAGCGCACGAGGCGGGGGATGTCGACGTATGCCGAGGTCGTGATCTCACCCGCGACGCAGACCAGCCCTGTCGTGAGCAGCGTCTCGCAGGCGACCCGGCCCTCGACGTCGGCCTCGAGGATGGCGTCGAGCACCGCGTCGGAGATCTGGTCCGCCATCTTGTCCGGGTGGCCCTCGGTGACCGACTCCGAGGTGAAGGTGTAGCTCGTCACGGGGCAGCTCCCTCGTCTCGTGCGGGCGGGCGGGCGCGACGAAGCCGCGCCACGGCGTCGAGCACTTCGGCGGCAATCGTACGCTTCGGCGCCATCGGCACCTCGACGGTCTCCCCGCTCGCGAAGAGCAGGGTCACCGCGTTCGTCTCGTGGCCGAAGCCGGCGCCCGGCTGGGTGACGTCGTTGACGACGAGCAGGTCGGCCCCTTTGTCCTTCAGCTTGCCGCGGGCGCGCTCGAGCACGTCGCGCGTCTCGGCGGCGAAGCCGACGATCACCTGCCCCGCCCGCGCCTCCCCGGCGCGCCGCCGCCGGCCGAGCTCGGCGAGGACGTCCTCGGTCGGCTCGAGCACGAGCTCGGGCGGGCCGTCGGACTTGGCGAGCTTCTCCGGCGAAGGGCGCGCCGGACGGAAGTCGGCGACGGCCGCCGCCATGACGACGGCGTCGACCGACCGCGAGCGCCCGAGCACCTCGGCGGCGAGCTCGGACGCCGTCTCGACCCTCACCACCTCGACACCCGAAGGTGGCGGCAGCTCCGACGCCGTCACGAGCACGACGCGGGCGCCCCGCTCGGCGGCAACCTCTGCGAGCGCGTGGCCCTGGCGGCCCGAGGAGCGGTTGGCGATGAAACGGACGGGGTCGATCGGCTCGCGCGTGCCCCCTGCGGTGACGAGGACCTCGAGCCCCGACAGCGCGCCGGCGCGCCGGCGGCCCGGCGCGCCCGCAGCGAGCGCGCGTGCCGCTGCGTCGAGGATCGCCTCGGGCGCGGCCAGCCGTCCAGGGCCCTCGTCGCCGCCGGCGAGGCGACCGGACTCCGGCTCGACGACGAGGACGCCCCGCGACCGCAGCAGCGCGACGGCGTCCTGCACGGCGGGGTGCTCCCACATCTCTGCGTGCATCGCCGGGCAGACGACGACCGGCGCCCGCGTCGCCAGCAGGGTCGCCCCGAGCAGGTCGGCGGATATTCCGGCGGCGTACTCGCCGATCACGCGCGCCGTGGCGGGCGCCACGACGACGAGGTCGGCCCACCGCCCGAGCCGCGTGTGCGGGATCGGCGCCACCCCTCCGAACATCTCGGTCTCCGCCGGATGCGAGCCGAGCGCCGAGAACGTCGCTGTGCCGACGAAGCGGGTCGCCGTCTCGGTGAGCACCGGGGTGACCTCGCAGCCGGCGTCGACGAGCCTGCGGAGCAGCTCGACCGCCTTGTAGGCGGCGATGCCGCCGGAGACGCCGAGGACGACGCGCGCGCCGGCGAGCGGCACGCCCGCAGGACCCTACTGCTCGGTCTCGCGGGCGCCGCCGGCGCCGCCGGCGTCGGGCACCTCGGCGCCGCCTGCGACGAGAGCCTCGGCCCCGCCGCCCTCCTCATCGAGGCCCTCGCCGAGATCGCCCTCGGCCGGGGGCTCACCGGGACGGACCTTGCCGGCGGCGATCTCCTCGAAGGCGATCGAGAGCGGCTTGCGCGCGACCGAGGCCACCTGGGGCGGCACGATCGCGCCGAGACCCTCGCCGAGCTGGTTGAAGTAGGAGTTGATCTGCCGGGCGCGCTTCGAGCCGAGGGTCACGAGCGTGAACTTCGAGTCGACCTTGTCGAGCAGCTCCTCGATCGGCGGGTCGATCATCGTGCTGCGCGGCTCTGCCATGTGCTCCTCCGGGCTCGTTCGGGCGCGATCAGACGCTTGCCTCGCGGCGGGCCCGGTCGACTATAGCGGCGAGCTCGGCGGCGCTTCGGTCGACGTCCTCGTTCACGACGACCTCCCGGGCGATCCGCCGGCCGCGCTCGACCTCGGTCTCGCCGAGCGCGATCCGCCGCTCCACCTGCTCCGGTGGGTCGCCACGCCCTTCGAGGCGCCGGCGCTGCTCGGCACGCGACGGCGGGACGAGCAGCACGACGACCACGTCCCCGCACCGCTCGAGGACCTGCTCCGCCCCCTGGACGTCGATCTCGAGCACGATGTCGCGCCCGGGCGGCGCCTCGGGGAACGGGGTGCCGTAGTGCTCCCCGAGCACGGTCGCCCACTCGAGAAAGCCGCCGGCGGCGGCGTGCTCGAGGAAGGCGTCGGCGTCGACGAAGGTGTAGGCGTCCGTGTCCTCGCCGGCACGGCGCGGCCGCGTCGTCCAGGATCTCGAGAGCCAGAAACGCGGGTCCGTCTCGACCAGCCGCCGGACGACCGTCCCCTTCCCGGCGCCGCCGGGCCCGGCGACGACGAGGATCAGGGCCGCTGGACCGCTTCGAGGAGCGAGTCGCGCTGCTTGGCGCCGAGGCCCTGCAGGCGGCGGGTCTCGCTGATGCCGACCTGCTCCATGAGGCGACGGGCCTTCACCTTCCCCGTCCCGGGGAGAGACTCGAGGACGGCGAGCACCTTCATCTTGCCGACGATCTCGTCGGAGTCGGCCTTGCCGAGCAACGAGGCCAGCGTGACACGGCCCGCCTTGAGGTGATCTTTGATCTCCGCTCGCTCCTTGCGGGCCTTCGCCGCCTTGTCGAGCGCAGCCTTGCGCTGTTCTGGTGTGAGGCTGGGAGGTTGGGGCATGACCAGGTACGATAGCGCGGCAGCTCGCGTGGTACCACGCTCCCGGGAGGTTTCACCTGCATGGTCGATCGTCTGGCTGTACCCTCCGACGAGATCGTCCTCTCGGTGGAGGACCTGCGCACCGAGTTCCACCTGCGCCGGGGCAGCGTCGGGGCGGTCGACGGCGTCAGCTTCGCCGTGCGGGCCGGCGAGTGCGTCGGGCTGGTCGGCGAGTCCGGCTGCGGCAAGTCGACCGTCGGCCTGTCGATCATGAAGCTGCTCCCGGGCAACGGCCACGTCACGGGCGGCAGCGTGAAGATCCTCGGTCGAGACGTCGTCCCGCTCTCCGACAAGGAGATGCAGAAGTTGCGGGGCAACGAGGTCAGCATGATCTTCCAGGACCCGATGACCTCGCTGAACCCGACCTGGACGATCGGGCGACAGATCGCCGAGCCGGTCATGCTCCACAGGGGCCAGTCCGCCAGGCAGGCGCGCGAGCGGGCATTGGAGGTCCTCACCCTCGTCGGCATGCCCCGGCCGGCCGAACGGCTCGACTACTACCCCCACCAGCTCTCCGGCGGCCTGCGCCAGCGCGTGATGATCGCCATGGCGCTCGCCTGCGAGCCGAAGCTCCTGGTCGCCGACGAGCCGACGACGGCGCTCGACGTGACGATCCAGGCGCAGATCCTCGACCTCATCGACGACCTGCGAGAGCGGCTCTCGATGGCCGTGATCCTCGTCACCCACGACATGGGGGTGATCGCGGCCCGCACGAGCCAGGTGATGGTGATGTACGCCGGGAAGATCGTCGAGGCCGCTCCCACCGAGGAGCTGTTCGACTCGATGCGCCACCCCTACTCAGAGGCGTTGTTCGACTCGATCCCCCGCCTCGACCAGGACCGTTCACAGCCGCTCTTCTCGATCCCGGGCCAACCGCCCGACCTTTCGAGCCCGCCGAAGGGATGCCGCTTCGAAGCCCGGTGCCGCTACGCCACCGAGGAGTGCGCGGCCGACGAGCCGCCGCTCGAGGCGCTCACGGCGTCCGGGCTCGCTGTCGCAGGCACGGCGGGCGCCGAGGTGACGACCGTGCACCGCTTCGCCTGCTTCCACCCCGTCGGCAGCTCGCCGGCGGTCGCGGCGACCGGTGATGGCGCCGCCGGGGGTGCCGCCGCAGCCAATGGCGCGGCTGGGCCCGCGTGGGCTGTCGCCCCGCCCGTCGGCGCGACCGGCAACGGCGCGGGCGCCGCGCCACTCGTCGCCCTCGACGGCGTCGTGAAGGAGTACCCCGTCGCGACAGGAGTGTTTTCGGTCGGCAAGCACGGCGCCGTGCATGCCGTCTCGGGCGTGTCGTTCTCCGTCGGCGAGGGCGAGACGTTCGGGCTCGTCGGAGAGTCCGGCTGCGGAAAGACGACGATCGGGCGCCTCGTCGTCGCCCTCGAGCGGCCGACGCAGGGCGCCATCCGCTTCCAGGGCGACGACCTCGTCCAGCTGCGCGGGGCGCGCCTCCGCGGCCGGCGCCGGGACCTGCAGCTCATGTTCCAGGACCCCTACGCGTCGCTCGACCCGCGCATGCGCGTCGGGAGCATCATCGCCGAGCCGCTCGTCGTACAGCGCATGGGCGGCCGCTCGGAGCGGCGCCGGCGCGTCGAGAGCCTGCTCGACGAGGTCGGTCTCCCCCGGCACGCCGCCGAGCTGTACCCGCACGAGTTCTCCGGGGGCCAGCGCCAGCGGATCGGCCTCGCCCGCGCCCTCGCGCTCCATCCTCGCCTCATCGTCGCCGACGAGCCCGTCTCGGCGCTCGACGTCTCGATCCAGGCGCAGATCCTCAACCTGATGCGGAACCTCCAGCACGAGCACGGGCTCGCCTACATCGTCATCTCCCACGACCTCGCCGTCGTCCGCTACCTCGCGACGCGTATCGCGGTGATGTACCTCGGCAAGCTCGTCGAGATCGGGGCGGCGGACGACGTCTACCGGCGCGCCGCCCACCCCTACACCCAGGGCCTCATCGACACGATCCCGGTCCCCGATCCGAAGGTCGCCCACGGCCGGCGCGGCCAGCTGGTGCGGGGCGAGCTCCCCTCGGCGATCGACCCCCCGAGCGGCTGCCGGTTCCGCACGCGCTGCCTCCTCGCCCAGGCCGTCTGCGCCGAGGTCGAGCCGACGCTGCGCTCCTTCGGGCCCGGCCACGCCGCCGCCTGCCACTTCCCGCTGCAGACCCCGGAGGCCGACGACACCCTGGCCGGGGCCGCCGCATCGGCCTGAGGCCCCGCTGGCTCAGCGGCGCTGGAGGCGCACCTCGAGCGCGTCGCGGAGGGCGTCGCCGATGAAGTTGAGCGAGATCACGGTGAGCACGATGAGCACCGCCGCCGGGTAGATCAGCCACCAGTACCCGCCGGCGACGTAGGCGATGCCGTTCGAGAGCATCGAGCCCCAGTCCGTGCGCGGCGCCGGCACGCCGAGGCCGAGGAAGCCGAGCGCCGCCAGGTACAGGATGGCGTCTGCGACCTGGAAGGTGGCGTTGACGACGATCGTCCCGACGGCGTTCGGCACGATGTGGCGCAGCACGACGCGGGAGTTCTTCCCGCCCATCACCCGCACTGCCTGGACGTACTCCCGGACGCGAAGCGTCAGCGTCTCGCCGCGCACGAGACGCGCCGGGACGAGCCAGGCGACGAAACCGATGACGAGGATGAGCAGCCCGACGGAGGCGTGGAAGATCACCGTCAGCGTGATCAGGAGGAAGAGCAAGGGGAACGAGAGGAAGATGTCGACGATGCGCATCATCACCGCGTCGACGACCCCCCCGAAGAAGCCCGAGATCGCGCCCCAGAGAACGCCCACGACCGTCGCGAGCGCCGCCGCCGCGTAGCCGATCTCGAGCGACGTCTGGCCGCCGTACATCAGACGGCCGAGCACGTCGAACCCGCTCTCGTCGGTGCCGAGCGGGTGTGCGGCGCCCGGCGGCAGGGTCGGGGTCGAGTAGAGCAGGGCGTTCTGCGCGTTCGTCTGGTTGGTGTGGTAGAAGACCGGCCCGAGCACGCAGAAGAGGATGATGAGCAGCAGCATCACGGCGCCGACGACGGCAAGCTTGTTCTCGGCGAAGACCCGGAGGATCTGGCGGACAAGGCCTCCGTGCCCGGCGACCTCTCCCGCTTCCGGCCCCTCGAGGTCGGCGAGACCGCTGGTGTCCTCGCGCATCAGCGCGAGGTCCTCTGTCGAGTACTCGCCGGGGTCGATCGCAGCCATGGCAGGCCCTCTTTCAGCTCAGCGCTTGCCGTAGCGGATCCGCGGGTCCACGACAGCGTAGAGGACGTCGGCGACGAAGTTGCCGACGATCGTCGCGATCGCCGCGACGAACGTCGTGCCGAGCAGGAGCGGCACGTCCAGGTTCAACGCGGCGTTGTAGGTGAGCAGCCCCATCCCGGGGTAGTTGAACACCGTCTCGGTGATGACCGCGCCGCCGACGATGCCGGGGATCGACAGGCCGAGCAGCGTGACGATCGGGATGAGGGCGTTGCGCAGGGCGTGGCGGAAGAGGACGGTCCGGCCGCTCACGCCCTTCGCCCTCGCGGTGCGGATGTAGTCCTGGGTGAGCACGTCCATCATGGACGAGCGCATGTAGCGGCTGAAGGAGGCGATCGTGATCGCCGCGAGCGTGAGCACCGGCAGCACGAGGGCGCGCGGGTCGGCGAGGATGCCCCCGACCGTGGTCGCGCTCGGCGCGGCGATCGGGAACCACTTCAGGTCGACGGCGAAGTAGAGGAGGAGGAGCAGGCCGATGAGGAACGACGGCATCGCGTAGAGCAGGAACGAGACGCCGGTGAAGACGTAGTCCTCCGGCTTGTAACGCCGGACCGTCTGGAAGATCCCGAGCGGCACGGCGACGACCAGGGCGAAGACGGTCGAGATCCCGACGAGCACGAGCGTCTTCGGCAGCCGGCCGGCGATCAGGGCCGCGACCGGCTGGTTGTTCTTGTAGGAGTAGCCGAGGTTGAAGTGGAGGACCAGACCCTTCACGAAGAACCAGAGCTGGTCGAGGATCGGCAGGTCGTAGCCGTTGATCTTGTTGAACGAGGCGATCTGGCCCGGCGTCGCACGGGCGCCGAGGGCGCCCCGCGCCGCGCCGCCGGGCACGACTCTTGAGAGGACGAAGATGAAGAGGGTGACGCCGGCGAGGACGACGATCCCCTGGAGCACCCGCCGGATGAAGTAGTAGAGCACCTGTCCTGTCCCCTCGTCGACGAGAGGCTAGGCCCTCGGGCGCCGCCCCTGGGCTGCATCGAGATCGGGACGGCCCCGGATCCCGACCCTGCCGGCCGGGTCCCCCGGCGCCCCCTCTTGCCGGGGGGCGCCGGGGGCCGGCCCGCCGGCCTCACGGCCGGCGGCGCCGTCGCGCCCTAGCTCTTGATGTGCCAGGTCTCGGGGAGGATGGAGTCGAGCGGGTTCGGGGTGTACCCCGTGACGTTCTTCGACACCTCGCCGACGCCGATCGTGTTCACCTGCCACAGGTAGGGGAGCTGCTTCGCGAGGTAGTTCTCGTAGGCCGCGAGGAAGGTGTTCTTCGTGCTGAAGTTCGTGGCCCGGATGAGCCGGTTGGCGGTCTTGTCGCTGTAGGAGCCGGCGTTCGAGCCGGCGCCGGTCTGGAAGAGATCCTCACCGGTCGGGTAGTAGTCCGGCGAGAAGATCCACAGGCCGTAGTTGGCGAGGTCCCAGCCGTGGTTCGAGGGCACCGCGTCGCCGGCGACGGTCGTGAACGAGCCGGGCAGCAGCGTCACGTTGATGCCGATCGACTTCCACGCCTCGTCCTCGGCGTTCACCTCGGACGTGAACCACGCCTCACCGGTCGAGTACGACATGTTCAAGGAGAGCTTCGTGCCCCTCGGGACGCCGCAGAGCTTCGGCTTCTGGCAGGTGTCGGTCCCGTTCGGGACGATCTTCCAGCCGTGGCTCGAAAGGAGCTGGCGCGCCTTCTTCGCGTTGTAGGGGTAGGGGTTGCTCGTCTCGGTCTTGGTGGTGAAGGGGTTCTTCGGGAGCACCGGCACCGGCCCGTAGGTCGGGGTGCCGTAGCCCTTGAGGAGCTTCTGGATCACCACCGGCTGGTCAACCATCCTCTGCATCGCCTGGCGGAAGTAGAGCTGGCTGATGATGTGGCCGGCCTGGCCGTGATCGTTCGTCGCCGTGAAGTTGTAGAGCGCGTAGGCGATCGCCCAGGTGGGCTGGTCGACGATGTTGTACGAGGAGGCAAGTCGCGGGTTGTTCGGGCCGGGCTCGGTGAGGCTCTTCGCAGGCGCCGTGACGTTCTGCGCGTTGAGGTAGCCGATGTCGGTCTGGCCGCCGAATAGCGAGTTGACCTCCGTCGTGTCGGACAGGAAGTTCTGGATGACGAACTG
>JAKAOD010000057.1 GCA_021823365.1 Actinomycetes bacterium
AGCCCAGTGCATTAAATAATCCGATCTCTGTAATAACTGTCTATCCAGCATCGCCCGGCAGTTGGAGAGCGCGGCACGCGTGCGTTCAAGGGGATCTGGGCGCCCGATCCCGGCGATGCCGAGAAGGCCGCCGGCGCCGATCCCGAGCAACGCCCGGCCGCCCGGGACGTGGCCGCCGCCGCCCGGTTGCTTCGACGGGCTGCGCGCGCGATCGGGTACGTGACCGATCAGCTCGGCATGCTGGAGGAGCTCTCGCCCTGGGAGCACCAGGAGATCCGCAAGGTCCTCGGCCACGGCTCGGGGTTCGACTCGCCGGGGTCCGTGACGCTCCGGCGACTGCTCCCCGGCCTCTGGCGGGCGCGCACTACCGGGTCGTCGTCCGGGTGATCGGCGACAGCGTGGTCGGCACCCAGGGCACCCCCGTCGAGGTGCTCGGACGGCTGGTCCAGCAGGTCGCCTTCCCGCGACTGTGGGAGGTGCGCAACGAGCTGACGGCGCGTAGCGTCGGCGGGTGATGCCGTCGACGCACGCCCTTGCCCGAAGAGGCGGGGCCGGGGCAACTGCCGCGCCCGGGGCGGTCGCGCCCGGGGTGGCCGGGTGCCGGCCTTGAGCGGCGGCGTCCGCCTGGAGCGGCTGGGCGACGTCGCGCTGGTGCGCCTCGATCACCCGCCGGCCAACGTGCTCTCCCTCGCCGTCCTCGCCGAGCTCGCCGGGACCTTCGCCGAGCTCGCGGCCGACCCGCCCGGCGCCGCCGTGCTCACCGGGACGGACCGGATCTTCTCCGCCGGCGCCGACGTCAACGAGCTCGCATCCCCGGCCGGCGCCGCCGCCGTGACCGACGCCTTCGGCACGGCGCTCGGTGCCCTCGCGGCGATCGATCGGGCGACGATCGCCGCGGTCTCCGGGGTGGCGCTCGGCGGCGGCTTGGAGCTCGCGCTTGCCTGCGACCTCCGGCTGGTCGGCGAGGGCGCGCGCCTCGGCCAGCCTGAGGTCCTCCTCGGCCTCATCCCCGGGGGCGGCGGCACCCAGCGCCTCGCCCGTCTCGTCGGCGCAGGGCGGGCGAAGGACCTCATCCTCACCGGGCGGCACGTCGGTGCCGAGGAGGCCGTCCGGATCGGGCTCGCGGAGCGCCACCACCCGAGGGAGCGGTTGCTCGACGAGGCGCTCGGGCTCGCCGCGTCGCTCGCCGCCGGTCCCGTCGTCGCCCACGCGCTCGCCAAGCGGGCGATCGCCGAGGGCCTCGACCTCCCGCTCGCCGAGGGGCTCTTGCTCGAGCAGCGCCTGTTCGTCGAGGCGGCCTCGACGCGCGACGCCGGGATCGGCATCCGGTCCTTTCTCGAGCACGGTCCGGGGAGAGCGGAGTTCGTCGGGGAATGAGCGAGATCACGCGTGTCGGGGTCGTCGGTTGCGGGATCATGGGCTCGGGCATCGCGGAGGCCGTGGCGCGCGCCGGCCGCGACGTCGTGGTGAGCGAGGTCGACGAGGCGGTGCTCGCGGCCGGACGGGCCCGGATCGAGCGGTCGCTCGAGCGTGCCCTGGAGCGCGGGAAGATCGACCTGGCGGCGAAGGAGTTGGCGCTGGCACGGCTCCGCTTCGTGACCGGTCTCGAGGCGCTGGCCGACCGCGAGCTCGTCATCGAGGCGGTCGCGGAGGACCTCGCGCTCAAGTCCGAGGTGTTCGGCGAGCTCGACCGGCTGTTGCCTGCGGGCGCCGTGCTCGCCTCGAACACGTCCTCGATCCCGATCGCCGACCTCGCGTCGGCCACCGGCCGACCCGGCTCGGTCGTCGGGATGCACTTCTTCAACCCCGTCCCGGTGCTCGAGCTCGTGGAGGTCGTTCCCTCTGTGCTCACCGACGAGGCGACTGTCGTGGCGGCCGAGCGCTTTGCCTCCGCCGTGCTCGGAAAGACGGTCGTCCGGGCGCGCGACCGGGCCGGGTTCGTCGTGAACGCCCTCCTCGTTCCCTACCTCTGCTCGGCGATCAGGATGGTCGAGAACGGTCTGGCGACGGCTCGGGACGTCGACCGTGGGATGGAGCTCGGGTGCGCCCACCCGATGGGGCCGCTGCGGCTCGCCGACCTCATCGGGCTCGACACCCTGCTCGCGATCGCCGAGTCGCTGCACGCCGAGCACGCCGAGCCACACCTCGCGCCGCCGCCGCTGCTCCGGCGGATGGTCAGCGCCGGCCTCCTCGGGCGGAAGAGCGGCCGGGGCTTCCACGACTACGGCGGAGGCGACGGCGCGGAAGGGGGCCGTTAGGTGGAGGTTGCAGTCTGCGTGAAGCAGATCGCCGGCCCGGACGCGCCCCAGGAGCTCGACGGGCGCACGGGGGCGCCTCGTGCGCGAGGGCCAGGCGGAAGAGGCGTGCCTGCCGACGACCTCGCGCGCCTCGGCCGCCGCGCCCGAGACCAGCCGGCTCGCCGCGCCGGCGCCTGGGACGCCACGGGAGGACGCGCCCCGGCCGGCGAGGACGAGGCGCGCGATCAGCGTGAGCCGGCGCCCCGTGAGGAAGAGCGCGACGGCGAGTGCCGCGATGGCGACGGGATGGCGCGAGAGCATGCCTGCTCGCCGCGCTCAGGAGGAGAAGGCGTCGAGGCCGGTGAGCGCGCGGCCGATCGTCAGCTGATGGATCTCGGCGGTCCCCTCGTAGGTGAGGACCGATTCGAGGTTCGCGGCGTGGCGGATCACCGGGTACTCGAGCGTGACGCCGTTCGCCCCGAGGATCGTGCGCGCGGTCCTCGCGATCTCGAGCGCGTCACGAGTGTTGCTCAGCTTGCCGACGCTCACCTGGACGGGAGTCAGCCTGCCCTTCTCCTTCAGCCGCCCGAGCTGGAGGGCGAGCAGCAGATCTCTCTCGAGATCGAGGGCCATGTCGGCGAGCTTCGCCTGGGTGAGCTGGAATGCGCCGATCGGCTTGCCGAACTGGAGGCGGGACTTCGAGTACTCCAGGGCGCTTCGGAAGCAGCTGCGCGCCGCGCCGAGCACGCCGAAGAGGATGCCGAAGCGCGCCTCTGAGAGGCAGGAGAGCGGCCCTTTCAGGCCGACGGCGCCGGGCAGCACCGCGTCGTCCGGCAGCCGGCAGCCGTCGAGCACGAGCTCGCTCGTCACGCTGGCGCGCAGCGACAGCTTGCGGTGGACGTCGTTCGTGCTGAACCCGGGCGTCCCCCTCGGCACGAGGAAGCCCCTGATGCCCTCGGCTGTCTGCGCCCAGACGACGGCGACGTCGGCGATCCCGCCGTTGGTGATCCACATCTTCGTCCCGTCGAGCACCCAGTCGCTCCCGTCCCGCCGCGCCCTCGTGCGCATGGAGCCCGGGTCGCTCCCCGCGTCCGGCTCGGTGAGGCCGAAGCAGCCGATCGCCTCGCCCGATGCCATGCGCGGCAGCCACAGCTGCTTCTGCTCCTCCGATCCGTACCTCCAGATCGGGAACATGGCGAGCGACCCCTGGACCGAGACGAACGAGCGGAACCCGCTGTCGCCCGCCTCGAGCTCCAGGCACGCCAACCCGTAGCTCACCGCGCCGAGCCCGGCGCAGCCGTAGCCGTCGAGGTGCATGCCGAGCACGCCGATCTTGCCGAGCTCTTTCGCCACCTCGAGCGGGAACTCGCCGTCTTCGAACCACCCGTCGATCCCCGGCAGGACTCGATCACGGACGAAGGAGCGCACGGTCTCCTGGACCATGCGCTCCTCCTCGCTCAGCTCGGCCCCGAGCTCTGCGAGGTCGGTCGGGTCGAAAGGACGCGCGGACGGCGACATCGTGCCTCCTCGATGCTCTTGCTCTCGGCGTGCGCCCCGCGTCGGGCGCAGGCCCGGCTCGCGCACGTCACGTTACACTCACGCCCCATGCCGGCCCCGGCCGGCTGGGAGCGGGCCGAGTCGGGGGCGGCATGGACGAGACGCTCGGAGAAATTGGCACGCAGCCGGGCCGCAGACGCGACGGCGCGCGCTCCGCTCGAGGCGGGTCCCCCGCGCGGCCGGTTCGCGGCGGGCTGTGGCAGATGCTCGAGCCGAGGAGCGTCGCCGTCGTCGGCGCGTCCCGCAGGGAGGACTCGCTCGGCGGGCGGATCCTGCCGATCCTGCGCCAGCACGGCTTCCCCGGCGAGGTCTACCCGGTCAACCCCTCGCGCGAGCAGATCGGCGGCGAGCGGAGCTACGCGTCGGTGTCCGAGCTGCCGGCGGTCCCCGACCTCGCGCTGGTGGTCGTCGCCGCACGGGCCGTGCCGGGCGTGCTCGAGGAGTGCGCCGCGGCGGGCGTGCGCCACGCCGTCGTGCTGTCCTCCGGCTTCGCGGAGCGGCGCGACGGCACGGGAGCCGAGCTCCAGGCCGCGCTCGACGCCGCCCGCCGCCGCAGCGGCATGCGGATCCTCGGTCCGAACTGCGAGGGCTTCATCAACGTCCCGGCGCGCGCCCCGCTCACCTTCTCGCCGACCGTCGACCTCGAGCGGGCGCTCCGGCGGCTCCCGGCGCCCGGCGACATCGCCATCGTCTCGCAGTCGGGCGGGCTCGGGTTTTCGCTCTTCAACGACGGGACCGACCGCGAGCTGCGATTCAGCCACGTCGTGAGCACGGGGAACGAGTGCGACGTGGACGCGACGGAGGTCCTCGGCCTCCTCGCCGGCGACGCGGCGACCTCCGTCGTGCTCTGCTTCGTCGAAGGTCTCGCCGACCCGAGACGCTTCGCCGAGACGGCCCGGCGCGCCCGGCTGGCCGGCACCGCGGTGGTCCTCGCGAAGGTCGGTCGCTCCGGAGCAGCGGCGCGCGCCGCGCTCGCGCACACCGCCCACGACGTCGGGGACGAGGCGGCCTGGTCCGAGGCGGCCGGTGCCGCCGGCTGCCTCGTCGCGACGGACCAGGAGGAGCTGGTCGACCTCGGGATGGCCCTTTCGCGCGCGCCACGCTGGGGCTCGGGCGGTGTCGCGGTGCTCACCATCTCCGGCGGCGCCGGCGCGTGGGCGGCAGACGCCTGTGCAGCGCAGGGCCTCGAAGTCCCGCTCCTCGACGCCGCGACGCGCGCGTCCCTCCGGGAGCTCATGCCGCCCTACGGCGCGCCCGACAACCCCGTGGACGTGACGGCGGGGGCCCTCGCCACGGGGGGGCTCGTCCGGCCGCTCGAGATCCTGCTGCGCCGCCCGGAGATCGGCGCCGCGCTCGTCGTCGGCTCCTTCGGCGGGCCCAAGCAGCTCGAGATCGAGGGTGAAGAGCTCGGCAGGGTCGTCGCCGGGAGCGGGAAGCCCGTCGTCGTCTACTCCTACACCCGGCCCGGCAGCGAGAGCGTCGAGCTGCTCGGGCAGGCCGGCCTCGCGTGGTACCCGACGCCGGCGCGCGCCGCGCGCGCCCTGGCGGCTCTGCGTGCGTAGCGCGGGCTGGTCGCGCCGCGCGCCGGGCGCGCCCGACAGGTGCCGCGCGCCGGGCGCGCCCGACAGGCCCGACGCCCCGCACGGCCGGAGCGGCGACGTCGCCCCGGCCAGGCGCGAGGATGGACGCGCCCGGCGCGGCGCGAAGGGCGACGGCGCCGAAGTGGGAGTCATCTCAAAGTTGATAGATGATAGCCCTGAGGGGGTCTGATCGTGCGTGAGCTGATGGACGACATCGCAGCATGGCGGCGCACGGGCCTCGGGGTGGCGCTCGCCCGCGTCGTCGGGACCGAGGGCTCCGCACCCCGTCCGGCCGGGGCGTCCATGGCGATCTCGAGCGACGGCAGGGTCGCCGGCTCGGTCTCCGGCGGCTGCGTGGAGAGCGCGGTCGTGACGGCTGCCACCTCGGCGCTGCAAAGCGGGCAACCGGTCCTCGAGCGCTTCGGCTACTCGGACTCCGACGCCTTCGCCGTCGGGTTGAGCTGCGGCGGCGCCGTCTCGGTGTTCGTCTCGCCCGGCCTGCCGAGCTGCTACGAGCAGCTCGAGGCATCGCTGCGAGCCGGCGAGACCGCCGTGGTCGTGACGGTCGTGTCGGTGCGTGAGCGGCCGGTGGCCGAAGGCGCCGAAGACGCCCCGGCGGCGCGCTGCTTCGACGCCCCGGGCGGCCTCGCGGCCGTCGTGGCCGGTGCCTCGGCGCTCGTCCTCGGCGACGGCCGCTTCGTCGGCACCCTCGGCGCCGACGGCCTCGACGGGGTGGTCCGTCGCGACGCGACCGGGATGCTGAGCTCGGGCAGCTCGGGCCTCGCAAGCTACGTCGCGCTCGACTGCGCCCCCTCGGCAGAGGTGGAGGTGTTCTTCCACGCCTTCGCCGAGCCGCCGCGCATGGTCGTCGTCGGGGCCGTCGACTTCGCGGCTGCGCTGTGCCGGCAGGCGAAGCTCCTCGGGTACCACGTGAGCATCTGTGACGCCCGTGCCGTGTTCGCGACGAGGGAGCGGTTCCCGATGGCGGACGAGGTCGTCCCCGACCGGCCGGAGCGCCACCTCGCCGGCATCGCGCCGCCGCTCGGGCGACGTGATGCCGTCTGCATCCTCACCCACGAGGCGCGCTTCGACGTGCCGGCGATCCTCGCGGCGCTCGAGACCGACGCCGGCTACCTCGGCGCGCTCGGGTCGCGCCGAACGACCGCCGACCGGCGCCGGCGGTTGCTCGAGGCCGGTGCGGACGAGGACGAGCTGGAGCGCCTGCACGCACCCGTCGGGCTCGACATCGGCGCGCGGACCCCGGAGGAGACGGCGCTCGCCATCTGCGCGGAGATCGTCGCCGCTCAGAACGACCGCCGGGCGGGGAGGCTGAGCGACGGCGCCGGCCCGATCCACGGCCGTCCCGCCGCCGAGAGCGCGCGCGCCTGAACGCCCGGCGCGGCGGGCGGGAGCGCTCGGCGCGGCCGCCGGGAGCGCCCGGGGCCGACCCTTTCGCTCGAGTCCGATATCTGATTAAATGTCGATGACACAGAGCATCCGCGCCTCGCGCCAGAGGGGACCGGGCGAGGCGCGGCAGCAGGGGCACCCGATGGTGCGAGGGAGGGCGGTCGATGTCCCGACTGAGGAGACACGCGCACGTGGCGATGGCGGCGCTCGCCGCGGCCGGTGCACTGCTGGCGGCGGGAGCCACCGCCGCAGCTGCGAGCCGACCGCACGCACATGCGGCAGCAAAGCCGATCGTCATCGGCGCCGTCATCGACGAGACGAACACGATGAAGCCGTTCGACGTGCCGGCGCTCGAAGCGGCGCAGATCTACGCGGCCAAGGTCAACGCCGCGGGCGGCGTCGACGGGCACAAGATCGTCTTCGACGTCTACAACGACCAGCTGCAGCCGGCGCTCACGCGCTCGGACGCCTTGAAGGCGGTGCAAGCCGGCGCCGACATCTTGTGGGTGACCTGCGACGTCGACTTCGCCACGCCGGCGATCGAGGTCGGGCTGCAGTACCACAAGCTCGTCATCTCCCCCTGCACGGGGACGAACCAGGTGGGCCCGGCGCGCTTCGGCCCGGCGGGCAAGCTCGCCTTCACCTTCGGCAACGCCCCGCAGTCCGACGGGGCGGTGCTCGCGCAGCTGATGATGCAGAAGGGCTGGAAGTCGGCGACCGTCGTGACCGACAAGCTGCTCACCTACTTCATCCAGGTGTGCCAGTACTTCACGGCTGACTTCAAGAAGCTCGGCGGCAAGATCGTGAGCCAGCTCAGCTACACGAGCGGCGACCACACCGCCGGCAACGTCGCCCAGCGGGCGGCGAGCTCCGGCGCGGCGGCGACGGTGCTCTGCACGACGACGACGCCGGACCTGTCGACGTTCGTGACCTCGTTGCGCACGGTCGGCAACACGAAGCCGATCGTCGGTGCCTGGTCGATCGACGGCGGATTCTGGGAGCCGAGCAACCCGAAGATCTCGAACAACATCTGGTGGTCGACCTACGCCTCGGTGTTCGGCGACGACCCGAACCCGCAGGTGCGGCAGCTGATCGCCGAGATGAAGGCGAAGGGCGAGGCTCCGGCGACCGGAGGCTTCGTCACCGGCCCGAGCGCGCTGCAGGGCATCATCTACGCGATCAAGAAGGCGCACGGCAGCTTGGTAGGCTCGACGTTGGCGAGCATCATCCAAGGGTTCCACAACGTGCCGACGCTGTCGGGGCCGGTGAGCTTCTCGGCCACCTTCCACTCGGTCGTCGGTCGGCCCTACCGCATCATCGAGGTGACCAACGACAAGCCGCACTTCGTCGAGATGCTCAGCCCGGGGAAGCTTGCGGCGGGCCCCTGAGCGTTCACGGGCGACCGGGACCTCGGGCGCCAGCCTCGAGTGCCACGAGGTCTCGGTCGTCTACTCGGGTCTGGTCGCGCTCGAGAAGGCGAGCATCTCGCTGTCGAGGGGCGAGGTCGTCGGGCTGATCGGCCCGAACGGCGCGGGGAAGACGACCTTCGTCAACGCCGTGAGCGGTTTCGCGCCGATGAGCGGCGGGCGGGTCGTGCTCGACGGCCGTGACCTCGGCGGGCTCTCTCCCGAGCAGCGCGCCCGCCTCGGCTTGGCGCGCACCTTCCAGCACGGACGGCTCTTCCCGGGGTTGAGCGTGCGCGAGAACGTCGAGCTCGGGGCGCTCGCCGTCGGCGCCTCGCAGCGCGCGGCACGCGCCCGTGCCGCTCGGCTGCTCGCCGAGCTCGACCTCGCCGACCTCGCCGACCGGAGCGTCGCCGAGCTCTCCCACGGGGACCAGCAGCGGGTGAGCGTCGTGCGCGCCGCTGCCGCCGAGCCTGCCTTCCTCCTGCTCGACGAGCCCGCGGCGGGCCTTCCCGAGGCGGCGATGGCCGAGCTCGGCAAGGTCGTCTGGAGATCGAGCCACGAGGGCGGGGCCGGGGTGGTGATGATCGACCACAACGTCGAGTTCGTGCTGCGCCTGTCGGATCGGGTGGTCGTCCTCGACCACGGGGTCGTCCTCGCCGAGGGGACCCCGGACGAGATCCGCCGGCACCCTGCGGTGACCTCCGCCTACTTCGGTGACCGGACCGAGCCGACGGGAGAGCGCCTCCCGTGAGCGACCGGGCGCTGCTCGACGTGCGGCACTTGAACGTCAGCTACGGGCACGTGAACGCCGTGCGCGACGTCTCGATCTCCGTCGGGCCAGGAGAGGCGGTCGGCCTCGTCGGCCCGAACGGCGCGGGCAAGTCGACGACGCTGCTCAGCCTGATGGGGGCGGTCAGGCGCTCCGGCGGCGAGGTCACCTTCCACGGCCGGCCGCTTCCCAGGTCCAAGCCGGAGTCGGTCGCCCGCCTCGGCGTGGCGATGGTGCCGGAGGGACGGCACCTGTTCCAGTCGATGTCGGTGAGGGACAACCTGTCGCTCGCCGAGTCGGCGCGCCGCCGCGGCGGCCCGGGGCGCGTCGAGCCCGCCTGGATCGCCGAGCTCTTCCCGATCGTCGTCGACTACGCCGAGCGCCCGGCCGGGCTTCTGTCCGGGGGGCAGCAGCAGCAGGTCGCGATCGCGAGGGCCTTGCTCGCCGACCCGGACCTGCTCCTGCTCGACGAGCCGTCGCTCGGCCTCGCGCCGGTCGCCGTCGAGGCGGTGTTCTCCGCTCTCGAGCAGGTGCGTGCGGCCGGCGTCGCGATCCTCCTCGTCGAGCAGCGCGCCCAGCGGACCCTCGAGTTCTGCAACCGCAGCTACGTGCTCTCCTCCGGCGAGATCCGCCTCGAGACCGCGAGAGAGGGCGCCACCGACGCGGAGTCGGTGCTGAGCGCATACTTCGGCAGATGACCGCGGTCGGGTACCTCGTCGACGCGATCTCGCTCGGCGTCGTCTACGCGCTGATCGCGGTGTCGATAGGCCTTGTCTTCGGGGTGCTGCGCCAGGTCAACCTCGCCCAGGGCGAGGTGATCGCGTTCGGCGCCTACTCGCTGTGGCTGGCGCGCGACCTCCCGGCTCCGGTGGCGATCCTCGCCTGCGTCGCCGTCTGCGTCGCCGGCTCGATCGTGCTCCAGGTGCTCGTCTTCCGGCCGCTCGGGGGAGCCTCGCCGCTCACCACCCTCGTCGTGACCTTTGGCGTGAGCTACGGCCTCGAAGCCGTGTGGCAGCTGATCTTCGGTTCGAACGGCAACGCCGTCTCCACGCTCTCGAGCCTCAACGACGTCGCGATCGGCGGGCACGTCGACCTGCGCTGGGTCACCGTCGTCGAGATCGGCGTGGGCGCGGTCATGTTCGCGATCCTGCTCGCCGTCCTCTACCGGACGAGCCTCGGGACGAGGATGCGCGCGACGGCCGAGGACTTCCGTACGGCGCGCATCGTCGGCGTGCCCGTCGGATCCGTGGTCACGTGGGCGTTCGTCTTCGCCGGTGTGAGCGCCGCCGTCGTCGCCGTGCTCACGACGGTGCAGACGCCCCTCGTCACGCCGTCGTTCGGGCTGACGCTGCTCATCGTGGCGCTCGTCGGCGTGGTGCTCGGCGGCATCGACCACCTCGGGCGTGCCACGGCGGGGGGCTTCGTCGTCGGGTTCGTCAACTCCATCGTCGGCTCGGTGCTCCCCGAGCAGCAGCTCGTGTTCCTGCCGACGCTGACGTTCCTCTTCGTGGTCGTCGTGCTGCTCGTCCGGCCGGCCGGGCTGTTCACGCCGCGAGGCTCCGGCGCGGAGCGGGTATGAGAAGGAACGCTCGCTTGCTCCTCGAGCTCGCCGGACCGCTCGGGCTCGTCGTCGCGACGGCGCTCGTCGGCTCGCAGTTCTCCATCGCCCAGCAGACGAACGTCGTCAACGTGCTCGTCACGACGACGATCGTCGTCGGGCTCTACGTCTTCGTCGGCAACTCCGGGGTGATGTCGTTCGGACAGGTGAGCTTCGTCGCGGTCGGGGCCTTCGCGGCCGGCGTGCTCACCAACCCGCCGCAGCTGCGCCGGACGACCATGCCGCAGCTGTTCGGCTTCCTCGCCACCCCGCAGCTCACCAACATCGAGTCCTTGCTCCTCGCCGCGGGGCTCGGTGCGCTCTTCGCCTTCCTCGTCGGGCTCGCGCTGATGCGCCTCTCGG
>JAKAOD010000058.1 GCA_021823365.1 Actinomycetes bacterium
GCCTTGGCCGCAGGCGCGGCGCTCGACGACCGGCTGCTGTTCGCCGCGGGCGCGATCGTGGCCCTCGGAATCGGCTGGGGGTGGAACGGGCTGTTCAACTTCGCCGTGGTCCGCTCGCACGCCGACACCCCAGCCGTCGCGACGGGGGTCACCCAGGTCGGCGGCAGGCTCGGCGGCGTGTTCGGCCCCGTGCTCATCGGGGTGGTGGTCGCCCACGGCTCGTACGCAGATGCCTGGCTCGTGGCCGCGGCGGCCGCGCTGTGCGGGGCGCTGGTGACGCTGGCGGGGGCATGGCTGCTTCGCAGGGCGGACCGAGGCTCGGCTGCGGCGCTCAGCGCCTGAGCCAGGAGCCGACGGAGCCTGGCTCCACGACCGCTACGGCGTCTCGCACGTCACGGAATGGTCGATGCCCTCCCATTCCGAGTCCTCGTAGCGGCGGGTGAAGTTGACGACGGCTCCGGGCGGCAGCTGGGTGGCATGCAGCCGGACTCCGTGCATGCCCAGGCCGAGAGGCTGTGAGGCGTGCTCTTCGACCCGCTGCCAGCCGTCCCAGCCGAGATGGAGCGTGAAAGGTCGCCGCTCCTCGATGACGAGCGACCGGCCCTTCGGGAGGGTGTCGAAGGGGACGTCGGACCGCCAGAACCACGTGGGAGCTTCGGGACGCTTGCCGGCGTAGCGCTGCCAGACGCAGTCGAGCAGCTCCACCGGGCGGCGGCGCTCGCGTGCGACGAGCAGCTTCAAGAACTCGGCGTGGGCCCACACCAGGGGCATGGCGCTGCCGGTCGGCTTGCCGGGCGCGAGCTTCGAGGGCGGGATCGCCGGCGCATCCCACACCTGCTCGGGGAGAAGGCCGCCGGGACCCGTCATGCAGGCCATCGCCTCGAGGTACGGGCGGGGGTCCTCGCCCGCGAGCAGTGCAAGGTGACCTCGCTCGCCCACGAGCAGGGGCCAGCCGCGTCCGATCCCGGTGCCGTCGAACGCGCTGCCGTCGGCGTGCTCGCCGTAGCCGTCGTCGTTGTAACGGTGGTACACGGGGCCGCAGGGCGTCTCGACCCGGAGCAGCGCGTCGGCGACCGCGAGCGTGTCGAGGATCCGGGCGTCGCCCGCCGAGCGGAGGCCGAGGCGAGCCAGGTAGGCGAACTCCATGCCGACGAGAGCTGCCGCCGGCAGGACGACCCCGGGCGTGTTGCGCACCTCGACGCGGCCCCGAAGGCCACCGGCGGAGATCTGCGGGCCGATCCTCACGTAGTAGCCGTCGACGCCGAGCCGGTGGCACAGTTCCGTCGCCTGGACGTAGGTCCACTCCTCGATCCGCTCGTTCCAGCAGTCGGCGAGGCTCCGTGCGTACGCTCCGTCGCGGGCGCCGAGCCAGTGCTGGGCGGCCACCAGCGCCGAGACCTCGATTGCGAGGGTGAACGGGCTGGCGCCCGGGTTCTCCTCCCAGCGGTCCTGCGGGCTGACCGGCCCCTCCGACGCGACGAAGGCGGCGGCCCTTCCGACCATGCGGCCCGATGCCGCCGCCTCGGGGACTCCGAGCTCGCGGAGCTTCTCGGCCAAGAGGATCGGGAAGGCCGCCTCGTCGAGCTGGGTTCCTCTCCAGTAGGGCCTGCCGTCGGGGAAGAAGTTCTGGTACCAGCCGCCGTCCGGCCGTTGGGTCGCGGCCAGGTAGGTGAGCACCCGGCACGCGTCCTGGACCTCGCCTGCGGCGAGGAGGCCGAAGGCGGCCTCGACCGCGTCGCGCGTCCAGACGAGGTGGTAGCCACCCGGGTCGTCGCGAGTGTCGCCCCAGGGGATGGAGAGGCTCGCCACGATGGCGCCGGGGAACGTGCGGTCCTCGTGGACGCGCAGGACCGTCGCCGAGACGCTGCCTTCGCGGGCGAGCTCGGCTGTCGACTGCGGGAGCTCGAGGCGCCTGCTCCACTCGAGCCAGCCCTCACAGAACCTCTCGCGGATCGTGCCGTACCCCTCGGAGATGCTCGACGCGGCGAGCGTGCGGGCTCCCTCCGGGGTCTCGGCGAAGCCCAGCGCCAGCACGCCGTGCGCGGCGCCCGCCTCACCCGTCAGCGCGACGTTGCCTGGGCCGGCGCGGTCGAAGACGTAGGTCATCTTCCCGTTCGCGGCGAAGTCCTGCCAGCCGTCGGAGGCGCCGACGTAGCCCGCGCTCGCGCGCGTGAAGCCGGCGTCCGCGAGGAGGCAGAGGCTCTGCGAACGGCCCTCGGCGTAGAGACCGTCGGCGACCCAGGCGGTGTTGCCGGTGCCGCTCGCCGACAGACGCGGCGCGAGGAGGGGGTAGAGGACCATGTCCTCCCCCTCGAGCTGGTACGACACGAGGAGCACGTCGCGCAGAGGGTCGGCCAGCACCTCGAGGGTCAGGCGGTAGCGGTCACCCTCGTGCACGATCGTCGGCAGCGGAACGTACGGCTCGGGAGTCGTCACGTCGTAGCGGCCGACGCGCTTGACCTCCGCCCAGAAGCCGTCTCCGGCGGCGATGAACCCGAGGTCGCGGAGCTGCGGCTGGCCCGTGGTGGGCCAGTAGACCTCGTTGACGACGCCCTGACCGATCGTCGCCCAGAGGCGGGCCGGACCGAGGGCCCGCGTCACCACGTCCTTCGCGCTCGAGGTCCACGTGGGCGGGATGCCGGGGGCGCCGAATGCCTCGCTCATGGCGGTCGATCGCTCACCGGCTCCGGTCGGCGCCTCTCCGGCGGTCGGGCACCGTCGACCTCGATCGCCGCGCGGCGGAGAGCACGCCCGACGGTACCAGCCTGTGAGCAGCAGCCCGCGAGGTGGGCAGCGCGCGCTCAGGTCTTGGACCGTCTTGGACCGGACGTCGGCGCGCACTTGCGAGCCGAGCGGCTCGCGACGGATCGCGAAGACGACGACCCAGCTTTGACAGTCGCGCGGCACACGGCCTAGCATCCGCGCCACCTACGACCCGAGGCGTCGCGTCACAGCCAGCTCCCGTTGGCGCCGTGAATCGGGCCGTTGCCCGGATCGCGCCGATCGAGGGAGTGTCGCCTCATGTTCACGATCGATGCCGCCGCTGCGTCCCGCGGCAATGCCGAGCGACGCCCTCGGCTGGCGAGTCGACGGGGCGCCGCATCCGCGTGCGCGGCAGTCCTCCTGACGGTCCTCGGGGCGGGCATCGGAGCGGGGACGTCGATCGCGACGGCCGCGGCGAGCCAGAAGCACGCGGTGGCGTCGAAGATCGTGACAGGCGGGACGGCCAGCTTCTCGCTGCTTCCCGGCGAGGTCTTCACATGGATCATCCCCATCGAGAGCCAGCTGGCCTACGCCGCGTACCAGACGAACATCGAGGACGACACCTACCTGCCGCTCATCTGGTTCGGCAGTGGCTCGAAGACCGGCATCAACTACCGGCTTTCGATCGCCAAACGGCCCGTCTGGTCCAACGGTGACGAGACCGTCACCGTCCACATGAAGAAGACCTTCAAGTGGTCGACAGGAGCTCCAGTCACATCCAAGGACGTGAAGTTCTTCTTCGAGCTGTACCAGGTGGGAAAGTCGCAGATCGGGAACTACCTGCCCGGGTTGATGCCGGACAACATCTCGAGCATCGCGTACCCGAATGCCTATACCTTCGTCCTCCATTTGAAGAAGGCGTACAACCCGCTGTGGTACACGGGAAACCAGCTCGGATGGATCTACCCGATCCCGGTGCAGGCGTGGGACAAGACGTCGCTGACAGCCACCGGGAGCCTCGCGAACTCGTCGACTGCAGCGCGCGCGAAGGCGGTGTTCACATTCGTCTTCAAGCAGGCGGCGGACAGGAACACCTACACCACGAACCCGATGTGGAAGGTGGCTGACGGTCCGTTCATCCTGAAGACGTACGACGCCGTCACCCACGCGGCGACCTTTGCGCGCAACGCCCACTACTCGGGACCGACAAAGCCGCATCTCGCGGCGTACAGCGTCTACAGCTTCACAACAGGCACCTCCGAGCTGAACGCGCTCCGCTCGGGGAAGCTCACCTTCGGCTACGTGCCCTTCGGTGACCTCTCCCAGGTGCCGTACTTCAAGAACCATGGCTACTCGATCGAGTCGTGGCCGATCTTCTACAACGAGGTGTTGTGGTTCAGCTACACCTCCAAGACATGGGCGCCACTCGCGCGTCAGCTGTACATCCGGCAGGCGTTGCAGCATCTCATCACAGAGAAGCTCCTCATCCAGCGCACGATAGGTGGGTACGGCCTTCCCGACTACGGCCCGGTGGCGGACTATCCCGGTTCGAAGTACGTCGCGCCCGCGATCAGGAAGGATCCCTATCCCTACGACCCCGCCGCTGCCGCCCGCCTGCTTGCCTCGCACGGCTGGGTCAAGGGTTCCGGTGGGTACCTCTTCTGCGAGCGCCCGGGAACGGCGACCTCGGACTGCGGCAAGGGCATCCTTAAAGGCAGGAAGCTCACATTCCTCTTCATCTACCAGACCGGCACAACAGCCTTCTCTGTCCAAGTCTCCGGGTTCGCCGCCGCCGCGTCGAAGGTCGGCGTCGATCTCAGGCTCGACGGCCAGACCACCACAACGATCTTCTCGATCGCGGGCGTCTGCCCGACATCACCGTGCAAGTGGGGGATCGCCGGGCTCGCCGGCTGGTTCTGGAACTACGGGCAGTACGAGCTCCTCCCCGTGGGCGAGGACGAGTTCGGGAAGGGCAACTACTGGGCGGGCGGCTACTTCACAGCCAAGGCCCAGAAGTTGATCACAGCGGCGGAGACGAAGTCGGGAACGAAGCCTCTGTACGCGGTCGAGTCGTACCTGTCCAAGGACGTCCCTTCCCTGTGGTGGCCCCTGTCCGACTGGTCGGTCGCGGTCGTGAAGAAGACACTGTCCGGGTGGAAGCACCTGAACGCATACGCGAACTACATGCCCCAGACGTGGTACTTCACCAAGCGGTAGCGGCGACCGCGTGAGTGACTTCGCGATCGCAGCAACTGGTGAAGTGCCAGCTGACGAGCTCGGCATCGTGATGATGCACGAGCACATCCTGCACGACGACGTCGACGCCCCCTCGTTGCTCGAGCCGCTGCCGGGCCCCGAGGGAGCCCAGCTCCGGGACGCACCGGTCACGATGGAGATTCTGGGCAAGCTCTGGCGCCACCCGTTGGCGAGCCGTGCGAACGTGCAGCTCACCCGGCGGGATGGCGTTGCAGAGGAGCTCTCGTTGCTCCGTGCGGCCGGCGGCGGGACCGCGGTGGAGGCCAGCACTGTCGGATTCAGCCCGGACCCCGAAGGTGTGGCGGAGATCTCTCGCAAGAGCGGCGTCCTCATCATCATGGGGTGCGGCTACTTCGTCGACTCGATGATCCCGGCGTGGTTCGACGACCTGTCCGTCGACGAAGTTGCCGGGGGCCTGATCCGAGACATCAGAGAGGGCATCGGTGGCACGTCGGTTCGTGCCGGGATCATCGGAGAGGTCGGGACCTCGCCGGATCTCACCACGCGCGAGGAGAAGAGCCTGGTCGCGTCCGCCATCGCGGCGATCGAGACGGGTGTGAGCGTGAGTGTCCACCTGTCCCACTCCGTCGCGCCGGGAGCTTCATCGCACGAAGCCTTCGAGCCCGGCTTCAAGGCACTTCGCGTGCTCACGCGGGAGGGACTGCCCCCCGATCGAGTCATCTGTGGCCACCTCGACGAGGCCCGCAGCGTCGACTACGCCGCGCGCTTGATCGGCGAGGGGTGCGTGGTCGGCTACGACACGTTCGGCACCGAGTGGTACTGGGACAACTGGAAGACCTGGGAGCCACATGACAGCCAGCGGGTCGCGGATGTTGTCGAACTGTGCCGTCGTGGCCTGCACGGAAGCATCGTCCTTTCACAGGATGTCGCGTTCAAGCGCCACCTTCGTCGCTTCGGAGGGCTCGGCTACGACCACCTGCTCGTGTCGATCGTACCGATGCTGCGCGACGCGGGCGTGACCCAGGAGCAGCTCGACACGATGCTGATCGCACTACCCCGGCGGCTTCTCACCGTCGGGAAATGAGCGGGCGAGGACCGCGAGGCCCCGGGCAGCGGGCTCAGCCCCGAGCGGGCCCCCCTACGGAGCCTGCCGTCTGCCGGGCGGCGGCGCGGCGACGTGCCGGAACCTGGGGGGAACTGCGATCTCCAGCACCGCCCGGTTGCCGGCCGTGGGGGGCAACCAGGCGAAGACCGTCCTCTCGGTGACATGGCCGGCCGACGTCGACAGGATCGGCAGGTAGGTCGTCGCGTCCACCCACAGCGTCGTCGGCTTCGTCACCGGGTGGAGCCCCGAGGTCGCTGCCGTGGACACGAGTCGCAACGCCCGCCGCCCGTCGACGATCCCATGTCCGGCGAAGCGGTAGCGGCCCGCGGCCAGCTCCCGCTCGATGGTCTGCGGGGTGAGCGGCGCGCAGGTCACGCCCTCGCTGCTGCGGGACCACCACTGCCTGTCGCCGTCGTCGACGACGACCGCCCGCCCGCCCTCGACGAAGACCGTCAAGGTGGGCTTGCCGCCCACGCCCGTGTCCGCGCGGCACGCCCCGGTCGCGAGGTCCACCCAGGCCGTCGAGTCGAGCCGGACCGCCGACACCGTCGAGCGGATCTCTTCGACGTCGCGGCTCGTACCGGCGAGCGCCCTCGTGACGGCCGTCAGCACCGCCGCCGTGCCCGGCGTCACGCCCGACCGGGGTGACGGGGCGCGCGGCGAGGTGAGCCAGCCGGGGACCAGCGCGCCGACGAGCGCCGCCGCGGCCGCGCCGGCGATCGCCAGGAACCAGCCGCCGTGCCGGAGACGCCCGCGCGCCGGGCCCGGCCGTGCCTGGTCCGCCGCTCCCATCGGCTGGAAGAGCGCGGCGCGCTGGCGGGCCTGGGCGTCTGGCGGCGGCGGCGCCGTGTCCGGTTCGAGCTGCTTTACGAGCTCGACGATTCGCTCCATCGCTACCCCAGTTCCTTCCTCTGCGACCACGGCCCGTCGCTGCCCTCGATCCCCAATCGTTCTTCGAGGCGGTGCCGGAGCCGGCTCAGCCGGGACCGGACCGTGCCGACGGGGACGCCGAGGGCAGTCGCGACGTCGAGGTAGCTCAACCCCTCCCAGACATGGAGGAACAGGGCGTCCACGTCCTGCTCGGGCTCGGCGAGGAGCAGGCGGGCGAGCAGCGCAAGGTCGCTGCGGGCCTCGACGCGCCTCGCCGCCTGGTCGTCCTCGCACGGCCACCCCGCCCCTGCGAGGGCGCGCAGCCGGGAGTAGGCCCGGTCCTCGGCCGCTCTCGCACGCAGCGCGTCGCGGACGAGGTTGAGGGCAATGCGGTACAGCCACGGAAGCGCGTTCGGCCTGCCCAGGTCGTAGGAGTGGCGGGCCTCGAACGCCCGCCGGAACGTCTCGCCCGCGAGGTCCTCGGCCATCGAGCGCCCGACCCGCCGCTCGCAGAACCGGTGGACCGCGGCGAAGTGGCGGTCGAAGAGCGTGCCGAAGGGCGCCGGATCGGTCTGTGCCGCCCGCATCAGCGTCCCGTCGTCTTCCGTCGCCACCAGCATCACCCCGGTCTTACGCATCAGTCTCCCGGGAGTTCCACGAGGTCGTCAGTGGCTGATCGCGCGCATGGTCGAGATGTCCGAGCGGCTCGTTGGATGGCCCCGCGGTCACACGCACCACACGCGACTCGCCGACCCGCGCAACGTCCGAGCCCGAGACCAATTTTCCACATCCGATCCCCCCGGCACTCCGAAGACAAGGTGTGAAGACTGCGGTGGGGACATTGGTCCGACGCTCGAGCCGCCTGGACCTCGACGGCCTGGACTTCACCTCGTTTGCCGACTGGCCACTGGATGCGGACAGCTTGCGGTGCCTGCGATACATGCACGACGTGGAGAACCACACGGTCTGCTATCTGCGCGACCTCCTGGTGACCAAGGCGCACGCCGACCCGGAGGTCACGGCGTTCCTCGCCGCCTGGTGCTACGAGGAGCACTGGCACGGGGACGCCATCGCCCAGGTGCTGGACGCGCATGGCGAGCTTGCAGGGCCGGACCGGGTTGCCGCCATGCGCCGGTCGCTACCGAAACGCGACTCCTTCCGCCCGTTGCTCTCTCTGTTCGGCTCTGCCATCACGAGGCACATGGTCACTGTGCAGATGACCTGGGGTGCCGTCAACGAGTGGACGACCCAGGCGGGGTACGGCCGGCTCGCCAGCCGGGCGAACCACCCCGTCCTCACCGAGCTGCTCAAGCGCATCATGAAGCAGGAGGGACGTCACGTTGACTTCTACGCCTCCCAAGCAGAACGCCGTCTCGATGGCCATTGCGGCGCCCAACGGCTCACTCGGCGTGCGCTCCACAGGTTCTGGAGGCCCGTCGGTGCCGGGGTCATGCCCGAGGAAGAGGTCCGGTTCCTTGCCGGGTACCTCTTCGGCGGGAGCGACGGGCTCGCCTCGGCACAACGCATCGACCGCCAGATCGACCGCATCCCAGGACTGTCGGGCCTGCGGCTCGTAGAGCGGGCAGTCGCCGGTGCATCCCCCCGCGACGCTCGGGCACCTTCGTGACGGTTCCCCGTCGTACCCGCCGGCCGGTATCGCCGGCCGGACACCAGAAAGGAAGACAACATGCTCGCTGAGATCTTTGGCGTGGACGGCGTCGTGGTGCTCGTGGTGGCGCTCATCGTGCTCTTTGGCAGTTCGCAGATCCCGCGGCTTGCCAAGTCGCTCGGGTCGGCCCGCCGAGAGTTCAAAGCCGGTCTCGACGAGTCTGGGCCGTACGACGCCAGCGGTGGGCGCCAAGACCGTTCCTCGCCGGCGTAGGCGGGGGCGAGCCGAGACGACGGTGCCGGTATCCCGCTGGTCCCGGTGGATCGACTGGTTGGCGGGCGCGCTCTTGGTCCTGGTGGCTGCGGTCCACCTCAACCTCTATTCCAGGGACGGGTACCGGGCCATACCGGTCATCGGGTGGCTCTTCGTGCTGACGGTCGTCACCGCGGTCCTCCTGGCGGTGCTCGTCGTCCTCCGGCCGTCCGTCATCGTCCAGTCGGGTGCAGCGCTGTTCTGCCTGTCCGTGCTGGGGGGCTACGTGTTGAGCCTGGTCCTCCCGAGCGGCATGTTCGGGTTCAAAGAGACCGCGATATCGGCGTCCGGGTGGATCGCGATCGTGGCCGAGAGCGCCGTGGCGGTGCTGCTCGTCCCGACCGTGGTGGTACAACGCCGAGCACGGGGCACACGCCCGCTTCGTCGGTGACCGGTTGCGGCCGGTCGCGCACGGTGGAAAGGCTGGGGCTCGATCAGCTCAATGCGCCGCTTGCGACGGGTGCAGAGCTGGGAGAGACGACGCCGCCGGACGGCTCGACGGTGACCATCACCTCAGTGACGTGCCCGACCGAGGACCCCACGCTGAAGGCGTCCCCTTCTCCGAGCCGAGCTCCGAGCAACCCCAGCGAGATGGCCCGGTGTCCGATCTCCGCCCACAGCTGGTAGGTCTCCTCGACGGGGAGGGCCCGCATGCGGGACGAGACCACGAAGCCTCCGCCGTCACGGCGCACCACGAGCTCGGCCACCTGCACCCCATCGCTCGATCGCAGGTCCACGACCCGTCGGCCCGGGCTCTCCAGGGCGGCGTCGACGGCAGCACGCGTCCCGTGGTGAACGAGCGCGTTCTGCAGCTCGTTGACCCGGCTGTTCGCATCGGACCACTTGATGCCGAATACGGCGGCCAACGCGGCGCACGCGGCCGCTGCCCCCACGGCAACGGTCGTCCACGCCCGCCGGTGGCTCTTCGATCCCGCCGGGGGCACCGAGCGCCGGTGCGGTCGTTGAGCCGGTTCGTTCGGGATCCCGGCTCGCGGCATCTCGAGGAGGTGCCCGCCGCCGGTCGCCCGGAGGGAGGCGGTCGGTACGTCGGCCTGCCGGGACGCGCCCACCGGGACCGCGAGCTGCGCGGCGATGCGATCCCACAGGGCGACCGAGGGTGGTTCAGACGAGTTGCCCATGGCCGCTGCAACCGCCCGGAGCTGGTCCACTTCGATCTGGCATCGTGGGCACTCCGCGAGATGTCGCTCCACCATCTCCGCCTCGTCGGGGTCGACCGCGTGGAGCGCGAAGGCGCCGAGGAGCTCCGCCACCAGTTGGTGCTGATCGGGAGCGACTGTCATCCCGAGACTCCTCCCTCCACCAAGGCGGACTTCATCCGGCGGAGGCCGTTGCGGATCCGGCTCTTGGCCGTGCCCTCCGGCACCGCCAGCAGCTCCGCGACCTCTCGATAGGTGTGGCCGCCGAAGTACGCGAGGTCGATCGCGTCCCGCTCGTTCGCCGGAAGCGATTCCATGGCCGTGGCGACACGCTCGGCCAACGCGATGTCCCACACCTCTCGCTCGATGTCGTACGAGGCGGCTGCAGTGCGTCGGGCGTCCTGCTCTTCGCGACGTGCTTGCGCGGTCCGCGCACGGACGACGTCGACCGCTTTCCCGTGGACCCGGGTGAGCAGGTACGTCCGCAGCGTGCCGCGGGCCGAGTCGAAGAGCGCCGGCTTGCGCCAGAGGTCGAGGAACACCTCCTGGGTGACGTCCTCGGCCTCGGCGGCGTCGCCCAAGATGCGGCGTGCCAGGCCGTAGACCGATCGGCCGTGCCGGCGGTAGATCTCCGCCAGGGAGGTCTCGTCGTATCGACCGACCAGGACGACGAGCTGAGGGTCGCCGAGGACATCGGCCCCACTCACCTGCCTCTCCGTCGTCTGGGTCGCCCGCACTCCGATCGGTGCTTCGTCGCCACCATCAGCCTTGGATGTCGAGCTCGCCGAAGGCTCCGAGGAACCTTCATCTGGTTCGGCGCCGGCGGACGCGACCAGGGACTCGCCGGAGCCGGACGACGATCTCCCGAGCAGTGTCACTGGTCGCCGCAGGGGAGAGGCCGGCACGCCGCGACTGC
>JAKAOD010000059.1:0-1364 GCA_021823365.1 Actinomycetes bacterium
CGCCGCAATTCGACCAGCCACGGATCATCCAACTCACCGAGGTCGGTGGTCAGGTCGGGCAGCTCGACGCCGAGGTCCTCGACCAGGCACCGGATCGTGGGACGCGCCCTTCGGATGCCGCTCATGTCAGCAGCCGATCGTACCTGCGCGATCCTCAGAGTTAGCCCTGCCTGGCGCGACTCAGTCGCCATCCGCGACCGACAGCTGCACCAATGGCCCCCGTGCACCAAGGGAACGACGCTGACTTCGAAGAGTCCACGAGCGAACCGCCGCCGACGTCGCTGTCAAGGATGTGACCCGTTCGAGTAGCAAGCCAGTAGCGAGACTCCAGAGCGATCCGCCAAACTGCATCTGTTACAGAATCAGATGCCACCTGTCCAGAGCGTCAACCTGCCGAGTCGCCCCCGTCCGGTGAACAGGGTGTTGAGGCCGAGCGGAGCGCTCCGGCCGGTGTCATGACGCTTGGACCTGCTACTGGATTCGCCGGCCACTTCCTCGACCTTTGTCCGAGCGCAACATGCTCTGACCAGGGATTTCCAGCGCGCTCGGAGGGATTCGAACCCCCAACCTTCTGATCCGTAGTCAGATGCTCTAGTCCGTTGAGCTACGAGCGCGTGCTCGCCGTGGAGGCCCGGAGCTTACCTGACGGATAGAGAGTGGCTCCGCAGAGCGGGCCAACAGCGACCCATGGGGCGACGCATGACCTGACGCCAAGCTCCTCATACTCCGAGGTGATGACCCTCCCACAGCTTGATGCCTCCCAGAATCCCAGCGGCGTTGTCGACGATCGTGACCCTCTCCGCGGCGTCACCGAGCCCAGCGAGGTCGACACGACGGGCGTTGCCACCCCCGATGAAGAGGCGATCGAAGAAGAAGAGCCCGTCCAGGTTGGCCACGGACTTCGCGACCCGCCGGTTCCAGCGGAGATCACCGATCTCCTTCCGGGTCCGTTCGCCGAGCTGGTCGTTGTAAGTGTCTCCCTTCCGGAAAGGCTGGTGCGCGAGCTCGAGGTGGGGCATGAGGGAGCCGTCCAGGAAGAGCGCGCTGCCGAAGCCGGTTCCGAGCGTGACCACGACCTCCAATCCCTTCCCGGTGACGACCGCCAATCCCTGCACATCAGCGTCGTTCGCGACCCGGGCTACCTTGCCCGTGATCGTGCGCAGACCCTCTGCGAGATCGAAGCGCTCCCATGCCGCCTCGAGCTCGGGGTCGACGTCCGTACCGGGTCCGTTCTTCGTGACGAAGTGTGGCGCACTGAGCACGACGCCGTTCCGGACCATGCCTGGGAAGCCGGCGGACACGCGATCGGCGCCCGGAAGCTCGGCGACGAGCCTCCCCAGCTTTGTCAGCAAGCTCTGGTTCCC
>JAKAOD010000059.1:1374-10881 GCA_021823365.1 Actinomycetes bacterium
CTGGTTCCCCGCCGGCGGCAGTGGATACGTCGTGGCGATGCGGACCCGCGAGGTGACCATCCTGCCCGAGGAGTCGAGCACCGAAGCCTTGAGCCCGGTGCCCCCGATGTCGATTGCCAGCGTGTGCGGCCGGTCAGGTGCCGGCACGGTTGCAGTCGTCATTCCGCCGACTGTAACCGTGCTCCCCCCGCTTTCCGGCGGTGAAAGCCGATTCCCCGACGTCGACCGCCGACGTCGGGAGCATGCCGTTCGACCGCGCCCGTGCGTCCGCCACGAGCTGCCAGCGAAGGGTCGCAGTACCAGGGGCGGAGCCGGACCCGAGCGGGCGGCAGCGCGCCGTAGAGCAGGACGGCGCATCCTCTCGGCAGTCGCCGCAGGGTATCGGGCGGCAGCAGACGACGCACCTGCGGCGATGTCGTGACGGTCCTTTCACCTCGGGCCCCGTGGGTGACCGACGGCGTCGCCAGCACCTGGTCACCGGCGAGGTGGCTTGCGAAGTCCAACGTGGCGGGGTCGGCGATCCCAGGCAGGAAGAGCTTCGCCCGGTGGTTGTTGACCACGGTGGCGGAGCGCTCCCCGTAGCGTGCTCGCACCTGGGCCAGGTCCTGCCAGACGGTGACGAGCTGGACACCGTGGCCGGCACAGGTAGCCGCAAGCCCGTCGAGCTCCTTCAGGGGTGCGATGTTCGCGGCCTCGTCGAGCACCACGAGCAGGGGCGGATCGAGCGGCCGCCCGGCACGCGCCGACGCTGCGAACGCTGCATGCACCACCTGCCCCACCAACGCGGCGAACACGGCTCGGAGCCGCTGCTGGTCGTGCGCCGGCGCGCAGACGTACAGGGTGTGCTTCCCCTGCAGGATCGCTTCGGGATCGATCTCGCCACCCCCGACGGCTGCAGGACTCCACGGCACATGGCCCGGCGCGCGGATCCCGTAGGGTGGCGTGTCCTGGGCGTCCGCTGGCTCGTGCGCCATCTCCGGCTCGGCGAACGGCTCGAGCACCGTCTCCGCCGTCGTGTACACCGCCGACCGTTGCCGCTCGTCTCGCAACCACGTCGCCCGGGCCGCCTGCAGCGCCTCGGACACTCCGGCCGCATGGAGGAGGTCCGACACCTCCTCGGTCTCCTGGGTGTCGACCCATCGCACGACGTCCCGCATCGTGCGACCGGCGGACGCCGCTGCGAAGAGCAGCGGAGCGAGCAACTTGGCCGCGGTCGCGTACCAGAACTCGCCATCTGCGGTGGTGCCGTCGCCGCGGGCTACCTCGGTGAGATCGGCCGCCACCCTCCGGGCTCGAGACCAGGTTCTGGAAGCCGATACGGGCGACCACGTATCACGCGGCAGCCCAGTGCTTCCCGCCGGGTCGAAGCACCAGACCGTCCCGCATCGCGCTCGCCAATCGAGAGTGTCGCGGACGAGATCGGTCTTGACGCTCGCGGCAATGACGGGCCCGTCCCACGCCAAGATCGCCGGAACTGCGAGCGCGGTCGTCTTTCCGCTCTGCGTCGGGCCGATGACCGCCACCGATTGGGCCGGTTCCGCCGCGAGGACTCGGCGACCGAGCATGCGGCCAACCTCCTCGCCGACCACCAGCCGCCCACGCGGGAAGCCAGCGCACGCGAGCGGTCGGAGATCGGCGTGTCGAGCCCAGCGTGCTCCCGCATCGGGCGCCACGGCACGCCGCGGGCCGACGAGTAGGCCAAGTCCCCTCCCTTTCTGCACCATCCACGACCTCCCGGCGCCGGGACGGCGAACGCTCTGCCCACCTTGGGCTCCCGCAGACTTGTGATGCCGGCCCAGACTGCCCGAGACGAGGACGGCGCCAACGGCGCATATCGCGAGGGCGAGGACGACGTGGGCTCTCACGCCAGGACCGGCTCGAGAGCTCCGAGTGAGTCGACGGGTCCACCGACGGGTCCGCCGACGGGTCCGCCGACGGTTCCACCGACGGTTCCACCCGAACGGCGACGCCCACGCTCTGACAGCTCCGGCGCCTCGAGAGCCATCCCCACGTCCGTGTCGACGATCGCTCGCTCGCCGCGACCGACGACGTGCTGGACGAGGAACGACCGCCTCCCGACCTTCCAAAGCGCGACCCCACGCCGGAGCTGGGGCACCACGTCGGCTTCGGTCTCCGACAGCGACAGCAGCTCCCGTGCCGCGGTCACTTCGCCGGGCGCCTGCCCGTAGACGACGCGCGTCTCCGAGTCCGCGAGGAGGCCGCTCGCGAGCCCGACCTGCTCGGATCCCGCGGCACCCACCGATTGGAGGTCCGACACCCGGTGAAGCACTGCGACGTTCGCGACGCCGTAGGCCCTGGAGAGCTTCCAGGACGCCTGGAGCCAGCGGGCAACGCCCAGGTTGGCGAGCACCGCCCACGCCTCGTCGACCACCACGAACACGTGCCCGGATCCCGCCGTCGTGGCCTGTCTCGCGAGCGTCGCCTGCAGCCACGCCGTCGCGCAGGCCATGAGCACCCCGAGCGCGGGCGAGTTGTAGAGGGCGGAGAGGTCGAGCACGACGAGCGTCCCGGTGAGGTCGAGCCCCGGCGACGTCGGCCCGTCGAACATCCCGCGGAGATCTCCGTGCACGAGCCTCCGGAGCTCGAGCGCCACGTCACGACCGTCTTCCAACAGTGTCGACCGGCCGGTGCGCACGCTCGCCGCGGACTCGGCACTCGGGTCCAACAGCGCGTCGACGACCTGCGGCAGGGTCGGCACACCCCGAGCGAGCGAGGCGGCAGCGAGCGCAAGGTCCGTTGCGGCGCGTTCTCGGGGCAGAAGACGCCGCCCGAGGCACGCTGAAGCCAAGGACGCCAGGACCTCCGCCTGCCGCCGGCGGGCACGCACCGGCATGTCGTCTCGCGGAACCTCGAGGTGATCAGCCCCGTCGTCGGCACGCTCGAACCCTCCCTCGAGCTCTTCGTCTGCGGGCCCGGGGTCCAGCGGGTTCAACCGGACCGAGCCTCCCGGTCGGAGCGCGACCGGCTGCGTGCCCCAGGCAGCGGCGAGCGCACGGTACTCGCCCTTCGGGTCCACGACCCAAGCTCGGGGTCCGAAGACGGACTGGCGCCAGAGGTAGGTCTTCACGAAGGCGCTCTTTCCCCTCCCGATCTGGCCGAAGACGATCATGTTCGGGCTGTTGATCAGGCCGGCCGCGTACAGCTCGAACGGATCATGGACGAAGGAGCCACCGAGCATGTCGCGCCCGACGAGCACGCCCCTGTGCCCGAGGCCGGCCTCCGTGAGGAGCGGGTACGCCGCTCCGAGGTGGCGCGTCGTCACCTGGTGGGCCGGGACGCGTGGGCCGGTGCGCGGGGTCAGCATCTGCTTCGGGTCCGGCTGGACGGAAGGGACCGAAGAGACCGACGAAACGGTTCGGACGGTTCGGATGGATCGGACGGATCGGACGGATCGGACGGATCGGACGGTTCGGACAGACGGACTCGGTTGGTGCAGGCTCGCCCCACGAAAGGGAACGGTCGCCCGATGCGTGCCGGCTGACACCAGCCGGTGGTGGTCCCGCGAGGCAGGGCCGGTCCCCGGAACGGCCTTTCGGGATGCCCGATCAGCCGACGACAGGGGGGGAGAGAGGCTGGTCGGTCGCCATCGGCCTGACGACCACGTGCGGATCGTCGTGGTACACACGCGCGGCCGCCCGCATGCCGCGACGGCCCGTGAAGGCCAGTGCCGCCAGCGTGCACACAACTCCGCACGCCACCAAGACGGCCCACGAAAGACGACTGTCGGTCGTGAACCTGCTGGCGAACCCGCCGGCAAGTCGGCCCGAGCCAAGGGTGGCGGCACTCACCATGGACCCCATGACGGCCACGCCGAGCACGTTGCCCAATTGCCGGGAGGCAGACGTGATGGCCGACGCCACCCCCGCCCTCTCCGGGGGCATCCCGCTCACCCCGGTATGGGTGATCGGAGGGTTCACGAGACCGAACCCACACCCGAGGAGGGTGTAGGACGCGACGAGCAAGAGGAAGCTCGTCTGGGGGTCAAGGTTCAGCAGCAGGGCCCCGCCTGCGGCGATGCAGACACCGCCCAGCGCCAGTGGGATCCGCGTTCCCACACGCCCGATGAGGTGACCCGCGCCGATAGAGCACACTGCGATGGCGACCGTGGCCGGGAGGATCGAGGTGCCCGCGACCAGCGCCGAGTCCCCTCGCACGTCCTGCAGATAGAGGGTGTTCACGAAGAGAAAGCCGGAGAGCGCGAGAAAGCTCGCCACCGCGATCGCGGTCGCTGCCGAGAACGGCGGGCTGCGAAAGAAGTGAGCTTCGAGGAGCGGCTCGTCCCTCCGTCGCTCGACGGCCAAGAGGACGACCAGGCTGGCACTGGCCGCGCACAACATGGCGATGATGACCGCCGAGCCCCACCCCATCGTCGGCCCCTCGATCAAGCCGTACGTGACCGTCGCAAGGGCGGCAACCATGAGGAGCTGGCCGACTGGGTCGAACTTCCTCCCGCGTGCAGCCCGAGATTCGGGCACGACGCGTCGCGCCAGCTGCCAGGTGGCGAGACCGATCGGAATGTTGACCCAGAAGACCGATCGCCACCCGACGCTCGAGACCAGCGCACCGCCGATGATCGGCCCGGCAGCGATGCCTAGCCCGAACATGGCGCTCCACACCCCAATCGCCCGCGCTCTCTCCACGGGATCGCTGAACACTTGGCGCACGATCGACAGAGACGCGGGAACGAGAAAGCACCCGCCGAGTGCTTGAACCATGCGGAAGGCGATCAGCGCCCCGATCGTGGGCGCCGCGCTGCACAGCGCGGAGCCCAGCGTGAAGAGCAAGAGGCCAGAAGTGAACAGCCGGCGCCGCCCGAAGCGGTCGCCGATCGACCCCGACAACATCAGCAGGCTCGCCAGCACCAACAGGTACGCGTCGGCCACCCACTGGAGATCAGCCACGCCGGCATGGAGGTCGAGATGGATGGTCGGCAACGCGACGTTGAGCGCACTGCTGTCGAGGTACGCCATGAACAGGGTCATGCTGCAGATGACCAGGACTGCATAGCGGCGAATCTCGACTCCTCCCGCAGTTCCAGAGGGGCCGGCGGGCGCGGCGCGGCCGGGGGGGGCGGCGGGCGGCGGTGTGGCGGACGCTGACACCTACGACCCGCTGACGGACTGCGTTCCTGACACCCCGGGTCGGCTCATCTGCCTAGAGTTGCAGATCGCAACGGAATTGTGGAATCGACAGAGACTCGTGCCCGGTCCTCACCGACGTCGTCTGGACGCCCTCACAGCGTGCCTAGTAGACGACGCGCCAGCAAGAGCTCAGCGCGGCGAAGATCATCGGAGGACTCGATGGCCCTCGAGAGCGGGCTGACCGACGACCGTCTCGGCATCCATGTCACGAATGCGCGGATCTGGAGCTCAGGGTACGCCCGGTGCTACACGGCTGAAGTCAGGCGCCGGCGGCGGACGAGCGTGTCCACGGCAGCCGCGGCGACCAGCATCACCGCGATCGCCATGTAGGTGCCGTCGGCACTTACGCCGAGCAGGTAGAGGCCGAAGTACAGTGCTGCCACCGTGATGCCACCGATCACCGCATAGGAGGGCTTGCCCCTGCCTCCGAAGAGGCTGGTGCCGCCGATGACAGCGGCGGCGACACCGAGGAGCGTGAAGCTCCCGGCTGTGACCGTGATGCTCATCGAACCCTGGCGTGAGGCGTAGAGGATGCCGGCGAAAGCGGCGGTCAGGCTGCCCATCGCGAACGCCGCGGTCCGTATCCTCGCCACGTTGATGCCAGCCCGGCGGGCTGCCTCCGGGTTGGCGCCGATGGCGTAGACGTATCGCCCGAAACGCGTACGCCCGAACACGATCGTCCATGCGGCGACGATCACCACCACGACCGGGACGAAGTACGGAACTCCCCTTTGCGGCACCCCGACGATACCGCGGTTGACGTTGCATATCCACACGACGAGCACGCCGAGTGCAGTGACGGCCACAATTATTAGGACCGTTATGCTCCTCGGAGGTGCACTGAGCTTCTGAGCACGCCGCCGAGCGTCCCGCGCCCAGATGTACACACCGAAGACGGCGACCGCTGCCACGAGAACGATCCAGCCGGCGGTCGGCGACATCTGCTTGTTCACAATCCCCCAGATCGGGTTGGAAGACGGAATCTGAAGCACGCCCCCCAGAGCTGACTTGTCGAGGTCCGTGACGAAGATGAGGAATCCGTACCAACCCAGGTAGCCACCCAACGTCACGACGAAGGACGGAATTCGCAGCCGCGTGATGAGCGTTCCCTGCAAGGCGCCGATTGCCGCGCACACGAACATGGCCACGATCACCGCTAGCCACCACGGCCAGTTGTTCGGGTAGGTCATGAGCTCGGTCATGACCATCGCGCCCACGAAGCCGACCTCGGCAATCGACAGGTCGATCTCGCTAAGGAGCAGCGCGAACGTCTCTGCCATCCCGAGCAAGACGTAGATCGAGGCGTACGCCAGAATGTTCACGAGATTGATCGCGGACAAGTACTTCGATGTCTCCACTTGGAAGACGACAGCGATCAGGATCAGTGCTGCGATCACGGGCAACATACCGCTCTCGCCAGCCTTCAATCGGCCGCCGAGAGACCTGGTGTACTCACGAAGAGACCCAACGACCTCGAGCGAAGTTGTCAGCACTTCCGGTGGAGAGACTTCCTCCGGAGAGACTTCCTCCGGAGAGACTTCCGGTGACGGATTCGCGTATGAAAGGTCCTGGTTGAGAGTTGCGCCGGTGGGCTCTTCAGGACCTTCGTCCTTGTCCTTGATCACCGTCACGTCACGACCCCTCCCGTCCCTGCGAGCGCGCTGCCCATCTCCTGGCTTGATCCGCGTGCCGACGTGCCAGCCGTCATGTACTCGACGACGCTCGTACGGTCGAACTCGCTCTTTGGACCGACGGCGACCATCCGGCCGAGGTACAGCACGGCGATCCGGTCGGCGGCCTGGAAGACGTCGTTCAAGTTATGAGAGATGAGAATCACGGCGACACCCTGACTGGCGAGCCGGCTGATCAAATCGAGAACCATCGCCGTCTGCGTCACCCCGAGTGCAGCCGTCGGCTCGTCCATGATGACGAGCCTCGACTGCTTCATTACGGCCTTCGCGACCGCCACCGACTGGCGCTGACCGCCCGAAAGCGACTCCACCTTCTGCCGTACCGATCGAACCGTCGTGACGTGCAAGCTCTCGAGGGTCTCGCGTGCGGTCTTCTCCATCGATCCCTCGTTGAGCAGCCTCCGCCGAAGTCGCTCGTGCCCGAGGAACATGTTCTGGACGATGTCCAGGTTGTCGCAGAGTGCGAGGTCCTGGTAGATGGTCGTGATCCCGAGCGCCTCCGCGTCCCGCGGCCCCGTCAGGTGCACGCGACGGCCCTCCCAGAGGATTTCTCCTCCGTCCGGCTGCCACAGGCCTGAGATCGTCTTGATGAGCACGGACTTGCCCGCGCCGTTGTCCCCGGCGAGCGCAGTCACCTTCCCTGCGGGAACCTCGAGGTCGACCTTCGTAAGCGCATGCACCGGACCGAAGGACTTGGACAGAGCCCGGATAGACAGGAGGGGCGCGGACGTTGTAGCGCTCGGTGCCACCACGCCAGCTGTCTCACTCCCGTCGCTCATCGGCGTTCCTCCATTCTCCGCCCAAACCGCCTTTTATTCAAACAGTGGTTTCGGATCCCATCCAACGCGATGACAGCTCGCGCCATCTCAGCCCACACACGAGTCGGCCCCGCCCCGACCCTCGAGCCGGAAGCGGGGCCGACCGTGCGTCACCGCTGGCAGTTCCGTCTTACGGCGTGATATGAGCCGCCCTGCACGCGGAGGCGTATGTCCCCTGGCACAGTGTCTTCGTAGGAACGAATTTGTCTTTCACAATGGTTGTCTTCATGTTCTTCGTCGTTACCCACTCGGGTGTGAGGAGAACGGATGTCACCAGGATGTGCTCGGCGACGTCCCTGACCTTGCCGTTCACCAGCGTCCTCGGTGGGGACTGACCCGCGCGGAGGAACAGCGCCAAGGTGACCGCGGCCTGGGCTTCGAGGTAGATCGGCTTGTACACGGTCCCGCACTGATAGCCCGCGAGCACATTGTGCAGCCCGGTCAGCGTGGCATCCTGGCCAGTGGTCGGGAACGTCCTCGCCTTGACACCCTTGCTCTTCAAGTATGTGATGATCGGCGCCCCGGTCTCGTCGTTCGGGATCAGTACGGCGTTGATTGTGGGGTGCGCGGTGAACGCCGCCTCGAACTCACTTGCCTGAACAGGAGGTGTCCAGGTCCCAGCCGTTCTCCCGGCGAGCGTGTACGTGTGGTTCTTGAACAGCGGCGACAGCACGCTGTTGTAACCGGTGGCGAACAGCGTTGCGTTGTTGTCCGTCACGGCGCCATGCATCACGAGAACGTGAGGGTTCTTGACGTGCCAGGCGGCGATGCAGCTCACGAGCCCTTGGCCCATCAGCTTGCCGACCCGCACGTTTGTGAAGCTGACGTAGTACTTCCGGCTCCCTCCGAGCGTCAGCCGGTCGTAGTCGACCACCGGGACACCGTGAGCGTTCGCATATGCCTCGATGGCGGCACCCGTACCTGATGTGAGCGGGTCCATGAGGAGCACCTTCGCTCCTTTCGCGATGTCCGTCTCTGCGTCGGAGAGCTCACGGGCGGTTGTACCCAGGGCGTTCTGCACGATCTGTGTCGACGCCTTGATGCCCGCGAGCGTCATCGACTTCCGTAAATACGGCGCGTCAAACTCAACGTAACGCGTGGAGCTCACCGTGTCAGGAAGGATCGCCGCGATCTTGCCACTCCCCTGCTTGGCCAAGCCCGTCAGCTCTTTCATGACCTTGAATGTCACCGTGAACGATTTCGCAGTGATCACCGGGATCTTGCTCGTAAGCGCCCCGGAGGCCCCGACCGCTGGCGGCACCGTGAACGCCGCCGCCACCACAAGACTTGCGGCGACTGCACCGCCCACTACCCAACGGGAACTTCGCATACCTCCTCCTTCCGCCCTGGACACGAGAACTCGGGCAGTTCTCCGCTTGCGCCGAACGCGTGTCTGTCTCATTGACGGCACATTGCTGATCTGCCGCCTCTAACCCAACGCTACGACCGGCTCACCCCGGAGTGTATGGCGATTACGTTGCGATTATTACTGCTTTCTCAGTGCTCCATTCGGCCCCTGCCGGGGGCTCGCAATGGGACGAGCCTTCACGCCCCCGTGGTGATGGCTAGTTTGTTTGCTACGATGAACGATTGTGCCTCGGAGGTCCGGGACCGGCCCTGCCCCGGCCCGACGAACGCGAAGGGGAAGCCGGTGGGAAACGACGAGGGAAAGGGCCATCCGGCTCCGCAGGGCGACACGGCTGCCGAGAGAGATGGGGGGCGCACCACCTCGCCGGAGTCCGACGGCTCGCCGGAGTCAGACGGCTCGCCGGAGTCAGACGGCTCGCCGGGCTGGCACCAGCATGTCCTCTCTAACCTGCGTCGGGGAGCCTCTGC
>JAKAOD010000060.1 GCA_021823365.1 Actinomycetes bacterium
TCCGATCCGGCCTCCAGCCGGCGTTCGGGGCTCCGCTGCCGTTGTAGACGTCCATCTGGCCATCCCGGTCGTTGAAGAGGACCTGACCAGTCGGCAGCACCAGCATATAACCCCAGTTCGACTCCAAGGTCGCCGCGTACGGAGGGCTTTGCACGCGGGTCAAGGTGCTTCCGTTGAAAACGAAGAAGTACGAGGGTGCGTGATAGAGCCCGGGGCTCGCGTCGATCAGCACGTTACCGTCGGGGAGGACGGCCGCTGGGCCATCAGCGACGTGGACCTGCTGGCCGTTGATCACGGGAAAGCTCGGGGCTTCCGACCACCCACCGGTGGCCACGTCGAAGACGGCGTTCTGTCCGGTGTCGCCGACGACCAGGACAGTGCCGTTGGGGCGCAGCACCTGCGGCCCGATCTCGACCCCGCCGGATGTCACGACCGGAACAGGGATCGTGCTGGCTTCGGACCAGGTCCCCGAGGTGGGGTCGTACACTTCCGCATATCCGGAATCGGGTGTGACACCTTGCCTGAGACCGACAGCGAACACCTCGTCGTTCGGCAGCAACGTGAATCCCTCTTCTTCGTTGTTGTCCACCTGGCCCGTTCCGGTCATGGTCCAGGTGAGCGTCGAGGGATCGAGCAGCGCCTGGCTCTTGTTCGTAAAGTTGCCAGATCCCCCGAGCATGAACGTCCCATCGGCGAGAACGACGGACGGCGCATCCCCGATCGTGCCCCATGCCGCCCCGACCGGTGGTGTGACGCTCGTCCAACGGTTCGTGAGAGGCTGGTAGACAGCCCCGAGGTTCGTGAGTGCGCCTGTGTGACCCAGGTTGTCCTCGCCGCCTTCGATGATGACCCGCCCGTCCGGTAGCACGGCCGACGCGAAGCTGATTGGGCCGTAGCCAGTGGGCTGGGAGGCGATCTGGCGCCATGAGCCGTCCACGTAGCTACCCATGCCGTTGGGCGTGAGCAGCCACCAGCCAGGTGCTCCGGAATTCGATGGACCCTGGTCCTGCACCATCACGGCTCCATCCGTGAGGAGCAGCATGGCCCCGGGGTGCAGCCGGCCCGGAACGGAGATCGTTTGCCACAGCGGGACGGCGCGCGGACTCGCCGCCGCCAACACCGGACTGTTCACGATGTTGACGGCGGTGCTTACGAGCAGGGCGAGCGCGGCCAGGCCGCGCGCTCGATGACGAGATGGCGACACAGAGGACTTCTCCCGCTCAGCGAGGCGGGTCTTCGCCGACTAGACCGTCCACCGATTCTCGGATCGAATCGGCGTGACCGACGTGACGCAGCACGCACTCCTCGATCATGTCGACCAGCAGGCGACGCATGTTGGCGGTTTCGCTTCGGCGCGTCGTGAACTGGACCAGCTGTTCGAGACCACCTTTCCACAGCGGCTCGGCGAGGACCGCACGGGAGTGCCGACCTTCGCATGGAGGCCCCTCGAGCCGAGGCACTGGCACTTCCATGTCACGATCGCCCGCTCGCGCTCGAGTACACCGACCAGCGTCTCCAGCTCGGTCCCGGCGCCCGGAAGCTCCTGGCGCGACCGCGCGAATTACTCCGTCATACGATCGATGGTCCCACCAGCTTCTCCGTTCGCGCAATCCTGGCGACCTTCCCGTCCCGACGCGACGGCGGCGCGGGCCCGCTCCCGAGGGCTCGAGGGACCGGATTCGGCGCCATCGTGAGCTCCGAGCGCGACGGAGCAAGAGCTGGTCCCTCCCGTCACCCTTTCACGACGACCACTGCCACCACCCGACGGTACCGCGCCCTCTGCGGGTGGCGTCACAGTCCGCAGACGAAACGCGTGCTCCAGGGCTGCCATCCGAACTCGTTGTAGAGGAACAGCGCTGCCCGACTCTGAACTCCAGCCGACGCTTGATACGGCCAGCCCGAGTACCCGAGCGACAACCAGGTGATCTCCAGGAACCCGTAGGCGCCGCCTGGCGCTGTCGGCGAGTTGTACTGGTCACCGGACTCATGCAGTCGGATGCACGCCCAGTCAGGAGTTGTCGTGCTGTTGGAGTCGGTAGGCACCGACAACGGTGCCGAGCGTGGGGCCGACTGACGCATCGGCGATTGCAGTCTCATCTGCGTATGCTTCTCTGCGCGAAATCGCGCAAGACCATGGGCACCCATATGTACTCGTACATCTACTTCCTTCCAGGCGGTAAGCCAGTGGGTCGCCATCGGCGTGAGCGAGAGCCGAGGAGGCAGAGAGATGCTCGCTTCGCCTTGGCGGTACTTGGTATCGAATCGATGACGGGCCGCTGCCGTCGACGGGCTGATCATGGCCCCGGAAACGAGAGCTGCCCCGACGAGGCCGCAACCGGCTGCTCGCCGAAAGAGACGAGTCGATCTCTTGCTGGTGGTACGAACGGACGCGACCAAGTCGCGAGCCGCTTTCTGTGCGATGCGGGTCCGCATTGCACCTCCCGTAGTCGGACGCAATCAGCGCCTCACTCCGCTTGGTGTTGTGCGTGGCACCGGCCATCGCATGCAGTCCCCCGGACGGGTTGCGGAAGGCAGTTCCCGTCCTGGCATCTGGCCATAGGGTGTGCGGCCGGTTTGTGTCCGTGCCTACGCGTCAGTTCCTCGGTGATCTCCCGTGGGTTCGTGACGGCTGCCGCAGTGGCGGCGCGACTGTCGAAGGGCAGTCATCACTGTAGCAGATCGGCCGAGGCACAGCGCGAAGAGCCCTGTTAAGGAGAACTCGGTCTCGGGCAGTTCGAAGTATGCACCCACCCGTTCCTGCTGAACACCGGCATGAACAACAGCCGGCATGAACAACGACCCGCCTGAACGACTATGTGGACAGACGACCCTGACATCGATGAGGCATGAGCACCTCGATGCATCCAGGTTCACGATGGCCGGGCCCCCATTTCCGTGGCTTGCTCTGTCTAGTTCGCAACGATCCTTGACACACCCTCGCTCCGAGCAACTCCGAGCACGGCTGTTCGCCACGCAGGCCGGGAGGCCGCAGGGGGCAACGGAACTTGACTCCCAAAGCCGATGGGGCCGAGGCGGCGCTCGACGGTTGTCTTGGTAGCCTAGGGTTTCGGGAGAGTCGAGAGGGGTGCCGTGATCGCGCGCGACGGCAGGCTCCAGGGAGCGGTCCACACGAGTACGCGCGCCGCACTGCTCATCTCCGGGCTCCGGTGGCGAGCCCGGAGCTCGCTCGCGATGCTCGCCGTCGCAGTTTTCGCGACCGGTGTCGCCGCTTTCGGTCCGATCTACCTTCACAGCGCAGATCAGGTCGTGTTGACCGGCACCTTGGCACCCGCGCCCCCGGTGACAACGGGGCTCGAATTCTTTCCCACCACCGCGAACCGCACGCTGCCGTGGATCGAGCGTTTCGTCCGGAGCGCACCAGAGCCTGCGGGAGGACCGAGGTGGTGGGTCGAGCCACTGTTCACCGAGACGGCCGGTTTCGTGTCGGTTCCTGCGAATTTTTCCGCTCACGGGCACGCGTCCGTCTCCGCCGACCTGACGGCGACGACGTCTTGGCATCGCGGACCCTCATCGTCACGGATTCATCTCTCCCGCGTGACGCGTATCCCTTACCGAGGCACACTGCCCTTCGCTGGCACGCTCGTCGCCCGAACCGACGAGTGCGCCCATCTGCAGATCGTGTCAGGAACCTGTGCGAGGGGACGCGGCGTCATCGTAAGCACGCGAGATGCGGCGACCCTCGGAGTTTCGGTCGGACAGGGTCTCCGCGTCGTGTTCGGCTCGAAAGGCGAGATCATCTCGCTACCCATCGTCGGCATCTACAGGCCGGGCAACCCGTCCGCACCCTACTGGTGGTCCTACAACTACTTCATCTACGGCTCGCCGTCCGAACTGTACACAGGTGTCACAAATCTCGACGCCGTGTTCGCCACCCTTCACGGGCTTTCGACCTGGGCTCCGAAGGACCGCATCAATGTTCTCGGACAGGTGCCCTATCACTACGGCTCTCTGACAGTCGACTCGATCAGTGGCTTCCGCCAGCGACTCGACACCTACGAGTCCCTCTCGTACCGCAGCTCGGGAGTTCGCGTGAGCACCCGGCTTCTCGATCTGCTCGACGTCGCCGGGTCCACTGAGCACGCAGCCGGGACGGTCGTCGACGTAGTCGACCTCGAGCTTGCGTTGCTTGGCATTTTCGTCCTCTACTTCGTCGCGAACAGGACTGCAGCCGAACGAGAGCCAGACGTGCGACTCGCGGAGCTCCGAGGTTTCCGCATGCGCAGCACGATCGCGGTTGCGCTCGCCGAGCCGGTTGCGATCGTGGCCGCCGCAGTGCCGTTTGGACTCCTCACCGCGTGGGTGGTCGCCCGAGCGGCTGCTTCGACGGTGTTCGGCCCGGGAGTCGCTGTCTCCGTGACGCAACTCGCCGTCCTTTCCGCCCTCGTCGCCGGTCTCGTCGGCGTCGGCGCGGCGGCTCTCGGGGCACGGCGGTCCCTCGCAGGGGGGCTCAGCGCTGCCGCCGACGCCCTCCCGACCCCAGGCAGCCCCCGCTGGGCGTTGCTGGGCGACGCAGCCTGGGTCGCTCTTGCGGGTGCCGGCTTCTTCGAGCTCGTCGTCAACGGTGACTCCGGGGGAGGTCCTTCGGGCTCGAACCCTCTCGCAGCACTGTCTCCTGGGCTCCTCGCGGTCGCCCTCGGCGTGCTCTTCGCTCGGCTGCTCCCTCGTGCGCTCGGCGTCGCCCATCGAAGAACGGCGTTCTCTCCGAAGGTCGCGGCTGCCCTGTCCACCCGCACGGTCGCCCGGCGAAGGGAGTACCGAACTCAGCTGGTGCTCGTGGCACTGGCCGTCGCGCTGACGATGTTCGCGGTCAGCGGATGGATCATCTCGGCTCGAAACCGAGATGCGCGAGCGGAGCTCGGGGTAGGGGCGTACAAAGTGCTGGACGTGACCGTCCGGACAGGCACCACATTCGTCCGCGCGGTCAGGAGCTCCGACCCGACAGGCCGCTACGCGATGGCGGCGGTCGTCGAGCATGCGGCCGACGGCACCACTCTCGCGGTGGACGCCCAGAGGCTCGCGACCGTGGCCACATGGCCTGCCGTGCTCGGCGTCCCGGCCTCCCAGGTGGCTCGCCGGTTGCGGCCCAGGGGCCTGGCTCCTCAAGTGCTCGTCCGCGGAACCGCCATCTCGGTCACCGCCGACACGACGGGCTCGCTCCGCGGTTCGCCCGAGCTCGCAGCGAACGTCTACGACATCAACACACAGTTCTCCTCGCGGGTCACACTTGGGCGCTTGCGCCCCGGTGACCATCGGTACGAAGGAAGGCTGTACGCAGACTGCCCAGGTGGCTGCCGATTGCTCGACTTGTCGGTCACATGGTCGACGAAGACAACCGCGCAGACTCCGACGGTGCAGCTCGGAATCACCTCGCTGGCCGCTCGTACCCGATCCGCGGGGTGGGCCCCGCTTCGAGCGGGCCTTGGCAACCTGCATCGCTGGACGAGCACCTCGGGTCGAGCCCGGTTGTACAGGAGCGGAGATGGGCTCGGTGTGCGGTTCTCCTTGGACAGCTTCGGCACAGTATCGGTCTCTCCCGCAGACGTGCCCAAGGCGCTCCCGGTGGTCGTCACGCCGACATCTCAGTCGACAGCGTCAGGCGACGCAGGGCCGCTCGTCGTCGGGCTCGACGGGAGCACCCTCCCGGGCCATCGGGTCGCAGAGGTGCCGGCCCTTCCGGGCGTCGGAACGGACTCTGTCCTCGTCGACCTACGCGTCGCCGAGCTCTACCTCACAGACGGCTTCACGACAGACACCGCAGAGGTTTGGCTCGCCAAGAGCGCGCCGCCGTCTTTCGTCTCCGTTCTCGGGCGGCACGGCGTGCACGTCGCCGGGGTTACAAGTTCAGCCCGCGCCGTCGCGGGACTGGCACGCAGCGGGCTGAATCTCGCGTACCTTCTCTACCTCCTCGCGGCCGCGGCTGCGACCTTTCTTGTGATCAGCGTGACCGCCTTCACGTTGTCGTCCGCCGCGAGGCGGCGACAGGGCGAGCTGTCGGCCCTCCGAGTGGTCGGCGTGGACGCTGCCGCCCTGCGCCGAACCGTATGGGCCGAGCAAGGTCTCGTGCTCGGGGTGGGCGTTCTCGCGGGCGCACTCGCAGGTGCTCTCGCCGCAGCCGTGGCGATCCGCTCGGTGCCGGAGTTCGTGACGAAGACGCCTGGACTGCCGCTTCAGCTCGGGCTTCCCGTCACCGCGCTGACCGTTGCGCTTCTCACCCTTCTGCTTGCACTGGCCGTCACCGTCTTGATCGGCTCGACTCTCGTCGTGCGCGGCGCAACGGCCGTCCGGCTGACCGGGAGCCGGACGTGATCTTCGGTCGCCCGCTTCGAAGTTCCGCGGGAACAACCAGTGCTGCCCCGCCTCGTCGAAGGCAGTCCGGCGTTTCAGGAGCCCGCGGCGGAGTACCCGTCCACCTCGTAGGCGTCGTCCACCTCTACCGGCAAGCCGGAGAAGACGTCGTAGGTCTGCGTGGGGTCGATCTCGACGTCGGCGCCGGCGAGATGCTCGCGCTGCTTGGCCCGTCGGGCATGGGCAAGACCACCGTGCTCCGGCTGATCGCCGGCGTGATGACGGCGTCTGCCGGGGTGGTCCGCGTCGGGGACGTCGATCTTCGCAAGCTCAAGGGTGCCGAGCGGCGCAGACTGCGCGCAGGTGAGATCAGCTACATCGTCCAGGGGACGTGGGCGAACGTCCTCCCCTTCGCGACCACCGTGGAGAATCTGTGGTTCGCGCAGCACGGGGCCAGAGTGCAGGGGAGGACACCGCCGTGGGAGCCGCGCGAGCTGCTCGCCCTTCTCGGGCTGAGCCAGCTGGCCGACGCGCGGCTGGCCGAGTTGCCGCGGGGTGCCCAGCAACTCGTAGCGGTCGCTGCAGGGATGGCGACGGGGCCGAGGTTGCTGCTGGCGGACGAGCCCACCGCCCAGCTGACATCGACATCTGCGTTCAATGTCGTGCAGCTGCTCCGGCACATCAGCTCGGAGCTCGGGACGACGGTCATCATCGTAACCCACGACAACGTGATCGCATCGTTGCTACCGCGTGTCGTCACGATCCGCGACGGGCGGGTGGGGGCCGACGCGATCCGAGGCGAAGAGTACGCTGTCGTCGACGGATCGGGCTCGGTCCAGCTTCCTCCGGACGTCCTCCAAGTGCTGCCTCCGAACACGCGAGTCCGAGTCGTGCGGAGTGCGGGCGGTGTCGAACTGCGGAGCCCGGAGTGGCAGCCATGACCGCGCCGGTCGAGTTCCGCCTCCGGCTGCAGGGCGTCGTGGTTCACCTCGGCGGCCGCGCGGTGCTCGGGGGGCTGACGTTCGCCATCCACTCCGGTGAAGCGGTCGCGATCACTGGACCCTCCGGCGCGGGAAAGACCGTGCTCTGCCTGCTCCTCGCTGGCGCGTTGGAACCCTCAAGAGGGCGGGTGTGGGTGGAGGCAGAGGGAGTCGGGGAGCCTGCCGACGAGCAGCCCGAGTACGGGAGCCCGCCCAAGGTGGGCGCGACGACCGGGCTCATCCTTCAGACCCACGGACTCGTCGCAAGCTTGACTGCAGAGGAGAACGTCGCGCTGCCTCTCCAATGCCGAGGGCTGGCGCGCGAGGACGTGGTGCGCCGGACGGCGCGAGCGCTGGCCGACGTGGGTCTCGCCCGCCACGCCTCCCGCCCGATCGACGAGCTCTCAGGTGGTGAGCGTCAGCGCGTCGGCATCGCTCGGGCACTTGCGTCGGACCCTCAGATCCTCGTCGCCGACGAGCCCACCGCCGAGCTCGATCCCGGCAATCGGGCCAGGATCCTCGACCTCCTCCTCGGTCTGTCCCGGCGGGGCCGAGCCGTCGTCGTGGCGTCCGACGACCCCGAGGTAGTGGCGACCTGCCAGCGTACGATGGTGCTCGAGGCGGGCAGGATCGCCGAGCTGCCGGGCGGTGTGGCGCGCGCGGACGCGAGTTCACTCCGATGAGCCTGCGCCAAGGGCAGGCTGGGTTCGCACCGCTCGAGGCGGTTGGTCACGCCCCGGCCGCCCCACCAGGCGGTCCCTACGGCCTCTTCCGTCTGCAACTTGCCCTTCGGAGCGGCTAGATTCCCCACGATGTCCCTGGTGCTGGAGCTGAGCGACCTGCGCACCGAGTTCCACATGCGCAGCGGCAACGTCGTCGCCGTCGACGGCGTGTCGTTGAGCGTTGCCCAGGGCGAGTCGGTCGGCATCGTCGGGGAGTCGGGCTGCGGCAAGACCACGGTCGGTCTGTCGATCATGCGCCTGCTCCCCAGCAACGGGCACATCTCGGGCGGAAGCGTGGTCCTGAACGGTCGCGACCTCGCGACGCTCTCTGAGAAAGAGATGCGGCGAGTACGCGGCAACGAGGTCGCGATGATCCCCCAGGACCCGATGACCTCGTTGAACCCGACGATGACCATCGGCAAGCAGATCTCCGAAGCCGTACGACTGCATCGCGACGCGTCCAAGCAAGAGGCCAGAGCCCGCGCACTCGAGGTGCTCCAGCTGGTCGACATGCCGCGACCTGCCGAGCGACTTGACCAGTACCCTCATGAGCTGTCCGGGGGCCTCCGCCAGCGTGTGATGATCGCAATGGCGCTTGCCTGCGACCCGACGCTGCTCATCGCCGACGAACCGACTACCGCCCTCGACGTCACCATCCAGGCACAGATCCTCGACCTCATCGACGAGCTGCGCGAGCGCCTGCGTATGTCGGTCATTCTCGTCACCCACGACATGGGTGTGATCGCGGGTCGGACCGACCGGGTGATCGTGATGTACGCCGGCAGGGTCGCCGAGGAGGCGACAACCGAGGCCCTGTTCACCAATATGAGGCACCCGTACACCGATGCGCTGCTCGCCTCGGTGCCCAAGCTGACGGCCCACGTCGGCGACCGCCTGGTGAGCATCCCCGGGCTCCCGCCGGACCTCTCCAAGCCGCACACGAACTGCCGGTTCCACCCCCGTTGCCAGTACGCGACGGACCAATGTCGCGAGGAGGAGCCGCAGCTCGTCGAGACGGTTGAGCCCGAGCAGAATGGCCAGAGTCCGCACCGCTACGCGTGCTTCCACCCGGTGAACGTCGAGCACGAACCGGTTGCGGTCGAGGTTCGCAGCGCGACCGAGATCGAGAGCTACTCGGTGCAACGAGCGACCGAGCTCGCGACGCGCCCGGTCCTGCTCAACGTCGAGGACCTCGTGAAGGAGTTCCCCGTCATGAAGGGCGGGGTGTTCCGACGAACGGTGGGCACGGTGAAGGCCGTCTCCGACGTCTCCTTCTCCATCCGAGAGGGCGAGGTCTTCGGACTGGTCGGGGAGTCGGGCTGTGGAAAGACGACCGTGGGGCGGCTCGTCGTCGCACTCGAGCGGGCGAACGCCGGCAAGATCCGCTTCGAGACCCAGGAGATCCAGTCCTTGCGAGGCAAGCGCCTGCGACGGGCGAGGCGCGATGTCCAGCTCATGTTCCAAGACCCATACGCGTCGCTCGACCCGAGGATGCGGGTCGGCGGCATCGTGCGCGAGCCGCTCAAGGTGCAGCGGATCGGCTCGAAGCAGGACCAAACGCGTCGGGTGGCCCAATTGCTGGAGGAGGTCGGACTCTCGCGCACCTCCGTCGACCGTTACCCGCACGAATTCTCTGGTGGCCAGCGTCAGCGCATCGGCCTCGCCCGCGCGCTGGCGCTGGGCCCGAAGCTGATCGTCGCCGACGAGCCGGTCTCCGCGCTCGACGTCTCGATCCAGGCACAGATCCTGAACTTGATGAAGGACTTGCAGTCACGGCGGGACCTCACGCTCGTGCTCATCTCCCACGACCTCGCCGTCGTGAGGTACATGGCCGACACCATCGGCGTGATGTACCTCGGCAAGCTCGTCGAGATCGGGCCGGCCAACTCCGTGTACGACCGACCGGCGCACCACTACACGAGAGGCCTCCTCGACGCGGTGCCCGAAGCCGACCCGGCCACGGCTCGCCTCAAGGTGAGGGCGAAGGGCGTGCGCGGCGAGCTTCCTTCTGCCGTAGATCCTCCCTCCGGATGCCGGTTCCGAACGCGCTGTCCGCGTGCAGAGGACCGCTGCGCCGCGGAGGTGCCTCCTTGGCTGGACTTCGGCGACGGGCACATGGCGCTCTGCCACTTCCCCATCGAGACCCCTGTCTCGATCCGGGTGCCCGCGACGCCCGTCGCCACCTCCCGCTCTTAGCGCAGGGAGGAGCGGTCGCAGTAACCGGTCTCGGGCCTTGGTGCACACGGGTGCGCGACTGCGAGCGCCTGGCGGTCGACCCCGGTTCAGTGGAAGGTTGGCCGCCGCGGCGCGAGCCCTTGCGATCGCCCGGCTCCTCGGGTCAGCGGCGCTGAGTCCGCACCTCGAGCGCGTCCCGGAGCGCGTCACCGATGAAGTTGAACGCCACGACGACGAGGACGATGAGGACGCCGACCGGATAGACCTCCCACCACCATCCATTCCCGGCGGCAGTGACTCCGTTCGACAGCATGGTGCCCCAGTCCGTCCCCGGCGGTGGGATGCCGAAGCCGAGGAAGCCGAGCGCAGCGAGGATGAGAATGGATGTGGCCACCTGGAACGTGGCGAACACCACGATGGTCCCGACCGCGTTCGGGATGATGTGCCGGCCGATGATCCTGCCCCCGCCACCACCCATCGCCCGAACGGCCTGGACGTACTCGCGCGTTCGAAGGGTCAACGTCTCGCCGCGGATCAGGCGTGCGGGGATCAGCCAGCTGACGCCGGCGATGACGAAGATGAGCAGCGGCTCGGAGCTGTGGAAGATGGTGACGAGCGAGATGAGCAGGAAGAGAACGGGGATC
>JAKAOD010000061.1 GCA_021823365.1 Actinomycetes bacterium
CGCGCACGACCGGGGCGCGCGGCTGGTCGTCGACAACACGTTCGCCACGCCCTACCTCCAGTCGCCGCTCGCGCTCGGGGCGGACGTCGTCGTCCACTCGACCACGAAGTACCTCGGGGGGCACAGCGACGTGGTCGGCGGCTTCGTGGCGACCAGCGACCCCGAGCTCGCCGCGCGCGTGGCGGCGCTCCAGAACTCCGTGGGGGCGGTGCCCGGTCCCTTCGACTGCTTCCTCGTCCTTCGCGGGGTGAAGACGCTCGCGGTCCGCATGGACCGCCACAGTGCGAACGCCCGCCGCGTCGCAGAGGCGCTGGCGGGCCACGGCGCGGTCGGCTCGGTCTTCTACCCGGGTCTCCCCACGCATCCCGGACACGAGATCGCGGCGGCTCAGATGCGCGGTTTCGGAGGGATGGTGTCGTTCACGCTCCGGGGCGGCGAGGCGGCGGCGCTGAGGGTCGCGGGGTCGACCAGGCTCTTCACGCTCGCCGAGTCGCTCGGGGCGGTCGAGTCGCTGATCGAGCACCCGAGCCGCATGACGCACGCGTCGGTCGCAGGGTCCCCCCTCGCGGTGGACCCGGCGTTGCTCCGGCTCTCGGTGGGGCTCGAGGACGCAGACGACCTGCTGGAGGACCTGGACCGGGCGCTCGCCGCCGTGGGCTGAGCCTCAGCCGGCCCGGCCGGCCCGGCCGGCCTGGCCGGCCGCGGCCGCCTCGAGCTGCCGGTCGAGCCAGTCTGCCGCGGTCTGGTCGAGCGCGAGCTTCCGCAGCAGCCGGGCGCGGGCGGCGCGCTCGGAGGGGTCCATGGACAGCGCGGCGTCGAGGGCCGCTGCCGTCTGCGAGACGTCGAAGGGGTTCACCCCGATCGCGGCCGGGTGGAGCTCCTCGAAGGCACCGGCCTCCCTCGACAGCACGAGCACCCCGTCGACGCCGTTCACGAGCGGTCCCTCCTTCGCCACGAGGTTCATCCCGTCGCGCACTGGGTTCACCAAGAGGACGTCGTAGATGCTGAGCGCCGCCATCGACCGGGCCCGGTCGTCGGCCACGCTGAGGACGACGGGCACCCAGTCGGCCGTGCCCCACCGCTCGTTCAGCCGGTCGACCGTGTGCTCCACCTCGGAACGGTAGGCGAGGTAGTCGGCGAGCCCCTCGCGCGACGGGTACGCCAACGCGAGCATCGTTACCCTGCTGCGCCACGCCGGGCGGGTCTCGAGCAGCTCGTCGAAGGCCCAGAGCCCGCGCAGGATGTTCTTCGACGGCTCCACGCGGTCCACGCGCACCACCAGCCGGCGGCCGCCGACGAGCTCGCCGAGCCGGATGCGTGCCGCGGCCACCGCGTCGGAGGAGGCCTCGGCGTCGAGGGACTCGGGCTGGGGGCCGAGGGGCGCGACGTAGGTGGGCGGCGCCCCCCTCGGCCCGGCGCCCGCCACCAGCGCGGGGTCGCCGAAGGCGGCCCGGAAGCTCGCCTCCCACCTCGCGGTGTGGAAGCCGCACGCCCCGTGCCCCGCCATCCCCGCGAGGAGCTCGCCCGTGGCGGCCGACGGGAGCGCGCGCAGGATCCCGGGATCCGCGAACGGCGTGTGGGAGAAGTGAGCGGTGCGCAGGTCCCGGCGCCGCTGGGCGAGCATCCCCCCGACCAGCGAGAGGTGGTAGTCCTGCACGAGCACGCGCGCGCCGTCGGGCGCGTGCTCGGCGACCGTGTCCGCGAACGCGCGGTTCACCTCCCGGTACGCGTCCCAGGCCTCCTGCCAGCGCCGGTCGAGGCGGGGACGGCGGGCGAGGTCGAACAGGTGGTGGTGGCAGAACCACAGCGTCGCGTTCGCCACGACGTTGTAGGCCATGTCGTACGTCGCGGCGTCGGGCTCGACGGTCACGATCCTGAGCCCCTCGTCCTGCATGAGGCCGAGGGCCGCCGCACTCCGGTCGGCCGGGCTCATCGCGGCGGCCACCCAGGTCGCGCCGGTGCCCCGGAGCAGCGGGTGGAGGGTCGCAGCGAGCCCGCCGCCGGTGCCTGCGCGGACCGGCTCCCCGTCGTCGCCAGGCCGGAAGGAGAGGGGTCCCCGGTTCGAGACGACGACGACGTCCTGCACGCCGCCGACGCTACCGGGCCGGCTGCCGGGCCGGCTTCTCCGAGCGCTCGAGCGCCGCCCGGAGCACCTCGACCGCTTGCGGGCGGAGCTCGGAGAGCGCGCGGTTCCGGTGCACCCGCGTACCGAGGTCGACCTGGGCGACCGCACCGGCCCCGAACCGGGTCATGACGTCGACGAGCAGGCCGATCTCGACGCCGTAGCCGGGGGCGAAGCCGAGCTTCTCGAGGACCCAACGCGGCGCGGCGGTCTCGCCAGCCAGCGGCTGGTGCACCCCCGAGAGGTCGGGGAGCTCGGGGAACAGGACCTCGAGGGCGGGTCGCGCGACGAGCTCGGTCACCCGCCCGCCACCGGTCGGGGAGTCGCCGATCGGCCGCTCGTAGTAACCCTTCACGAGCGAGAACTCCCCCGGCTCCGTGAGCAGCGGGCCGAGCAGGCTGGTGACGAACGCCCCGGTCGTGTTCTCGACGTCCGCGTCGAGGAACACGAGCACGTCGCCGGCAGCTGCGTCGAGGCCCGCCTGCATGGCCCCACCCTTTCCGACACGCTCGGAGAGCCGGACGACCCGTGCGCCGGCGGCTGCGGCGGCCTCGGCGGTGCGGTCGCCCGACCCGTCGTCGACGACGAGCACCTCGTCGACGAGCCCGGAGCCGTCGAGCTCCCGGAGGTGGGAGGTCCTGACGGCGGCGAGGACCCGGGCGACGGTCGCGACCTCGTTGTGGGCGGGGATGCAGACCGACACGGTCCGGCCGCGCTTGTGCGCGACCACGAGGTCGAGCGGGAAGGCGTCCAGAGGGAACGTGGACACGGGCACTCCCCGATCATCGTCCACGCGCAGGCATGGCCGCGCCGCGCAGAGCCCGGGGGCATGACTTGCGCGTGGCCGGCGCCGCGGGCGATCATGGCGCCACTTATCAAGAGCGGCTGAGGGACGGGCCCAATGACGCCGCGGCAACCAGCGCACAGCGCGCCAGGTGCCAATGCCCGACCGATGAGGAGGCGCCTACATGGCTGACCCGACCGTGACCGCACTCATTTGCCGTGAATGCGGGAGGACCTATCCGCTCGAAGCGCTGCACGCCTGCGACTGGTGCTTCGGCCCCCTCGAGGTCGCCTACGAGTACGAGGCGATCGCTGCGCGGCCGCTCCGGGAGGAGATCGCCGCCGGGCCCCGCACGATCTGGCGCTACCGGGCGCTCTTGCCCGTCGACGACGCGCAGCCGGTCGAGCTCGGAGGAGGCTGGACCCCGCTCGTGCGAGCGGAACGGCTCGCTGCCGAGCTCGGCCTCGGTGAGCTCTGGCTGAAGGACGACACGGCGAACCCGACGGGGTCGTTCAAGGACCGCGTCGTCTCGGTCGCCCTCACCAAGGCGCGCCAGCTCGGGTTCGAGGTCGCGGCCTGCGCGTCGACCGGGAACCTCGCGGCGTCGATCGCCGCCCACGCTGCGCGGGCGGGCATGGGATCGGTCGTCCTCGTGCCGAAGGACCTCGAGCGGGCGAAGACCGCCATGGCCGCGGTCTACGGCGCCACGGTGGTCGCCGTCGACGGGGACTACGACGAGGTGAACCGGCTGTGCGCCGAGCTCGTGGCGGAGCACGAGTCCTGGGCGTTCGCCAACGTGAACCTGCGCGCGTACTACGCGGAGGGCTCGAAGACGCTCGCGTTCGAGATCGCCGAGCAGCTCGGATGGCGGGCCCCCGATCACGTCGTGGTGCCGATCGGGTCTGGGAGCCAGCTGACCAAGATCGCCAAGGGCTTCGACGAGCTCGGCAAGGTCGGGCTGCTCACCGGGGACGAGAGCGCCGGGGTCCGGATCTCGGGAGCCCAGGCCGAGGGGTGCTCGCCGGTCGCGGCGGCCTTCAAGGGAGGTTCCGACGCCGTCCGGCCGGTCCGGCCGTCGACGATCGCCCGGTCGCTCGCCATCGGCAACCCGGCTGACGGCTACTACGCGCTCCAGGCGGTCCGGGGGTCGGGCGGCGCCGTCGAGTCCGTGAGCGATGCCGAGCTCCTCGACGCCATCGGGCTGCTCGCACGGACCGAGGGCATCTTCGCCGAGACCGCAGGTGGCGTCACGATCGCGGCGCTCGCCAAGCTGGCGGCGGCCGGGGTCGTGCGGCGGGACGAGCGGGTCGTGGCGATCGTGTCGGGACACGGGCTGAAGACGGTCGAGGCGCTGGGCGCGGCGGCGGAGCCGTGCGCGACCGTGCCCCCGACGCTCGCGGCGTTCGAGACCGCCGTGGGCAGGGGGCTCACGGCAGGGGCAGAAGAGGTGCTCGCGTGCCGGTGACCGTCCGCGTCCCCACCCAGCTGCGCTCCCTCACCGGAGGTGCGGGAGAGGTCGCCGTCGAGGCGTCCACCGCCGGAGAAGCGCTGAGGGCCCTGGACGCCCTCCATCCGGGGCTCGCTGAGCGGCTCTTCGAGGAGAGCGGCTCCCTGCGGCGCTTCGTGAACGTGTTCGTTGCCGACGAGGACATCCGGTTCGGCGCCGGCCTCGAGACCCCGGTCGCCGAGGGGGAGACGGTGTCGATCGTGCCCGCCGTGGCGGGAGGCGCCTAGCTGGCGCCTGGCTGGCCCCGTGCGGGCGGGAGCCGCTCCCTGCGGTGCCCGCCGGTTGACGCCTCCGAGCGGGCGTGGTTTGCTGTTGGCACTCGACGAACGAGAGTGCTAATCGTTCTGGTAACGTGTGCGGCTGGAACGAGCCGGACCGGCGACCGGAACGACCGGTACGACCGGAACGACTGCAAGACCGGAAGACCAAACGGAGGACACGACTGACATGCCTAAGCTGATCGCCTTCGACGAAGACGCCCGGCGGAAGCTCGAGACCGGCATGAACAAGCTGGCCGACGCCGTACGGGTGACCCTGGGCCCCAAGGGTCGCAACGTCGTGCTCGACAAGAAGTGGGGCGCTCCCACGATCACCAACGACGGTGTGTCCATCGCCAAGGAGATCGAGCTCGAGGACCCCTACGAGAAGATCGGGGCCGAGCTCGTGAAGGAAGTGGCGAAGAAGACCGACGACGTCGCAGGTGACGGCACGACCACCGCGACCGTGCTCGCGTGGGCGATGGTGCGCGAGGGACTTCGCAACGTGGCCGCCGGCGCCAACCCGATGTCGCTCAAGAAGGGCATCGAGGCGGGCGTCGAAGAGGCCGTGAGCTCGATCCACGCGATCGCCAAGGAGACCGAGTCCAAGAGCCAGATCTCTCAGGTCGCCGCGATCTCCGCTGCCGACACCGAGATCGGCGAGATGATCGCCGAGGCCATCGACAAGGTCGGCAAGGACGGCGTCATCACGGTGGAGGAGTCCCAGACCTTCGGGATGGAGATGGACCTCGTCGAGGGCATGCGCTTCGACAAGGGCTACATCTCGCCGTACTTCGTCACCGACCCCGAGCGCATGGAGGCCGTCTTGGAGGACGCCTACGTGCTGCTGGTGGGCTCGAAGATCTCCGCGGTGCGGGACCTGCTGCCCGTGCTCGAGAAGGTGATGCAGAGCGGCAAGCCGCTCGCCATCGTCGCCGAGGACGTGGAGGGCGAGGCGCTCGCCACCTTGGTGGTCAACAAGATCCGCGGCACCTTCAAGAGCGCCGCCGTGAAGGCCCCCGGCTTCGGCGAGCGCCGCAAGGCGATGCTCCAGGACATGGCGATCCTCACCGGCGGCCAGGTGGTCACCGAAGAGGTCGGTCTGAAGCTGGAGAACGTCGGCCTCGACCTGCTCGGACGTGCCCGCAAGGTGGTCGTGACGAAGGACGAGACGACGGTCGTAGAGGGCGCGGGCTCGGAGTCCGACATCAAGGGCCGCATCAACCAGATCAAGTCCGAGATCGAGAACACCGACTCCGACTACGACCGTGAGAAGCTCCAGGAGCGGCTCGCCAAGCTGTCGGGTGGCGTCGCGGTGATCAAGGTCGGCGCGGCCACCGAGGTCGAGCTGAAGGAGAAGAAGCACCGCATCGAGGACGCCGTCTCCACGACCAAGGCTGCGATCGAAGAGGGCGTCGTGCCCGGCGGCGGGGTGGCGCTGCTCCGTGCCCAGGCCGCGGTGGCCGCGCGCGCCGACAAGCTCGAGGGAGACGAGGCCACCGGCGCCCGGATCGTGGCCCGTGCAGTCGAGGAGCCGCTCAAGCAGATCGCCGTGAACGCCGGCCTCGAGGGCGGCGTCGTCGTCGAGAAGGTGCGCAACCTGAAAGGCGCAGAGGGCCTGAACGCCGCGAGCGGCGTGTACGGCGACCTCTTCGCCGACGGCGTGATCGACGCGGCGAAGGTGACCCGCTCGGCGCTGCAGAACGCCGCCTCGATCGCAGGGCTGTTCCTCACCACCGAGGCCGTCATCGTCGACAAGCCCGAGGAGAAGGCTCCTGCTATGCCCGGCGGCGGCGGCATGGAGGACTTCTAGAGATCCGCTGCCTGCGAGCGCCCTCGTGGCGCGTCGGGGGACTTCCTACACTGGCGTCGATGTCGCGTCCTGAGGGCGGGCCAACGGAGAGCATCGCGGGCAGCTCGCCCCTGACCGCCGATGGCTGATACTGCCACCCCGTCCTCGGGCGTCGGTGTGCTGCACCTGTTCTGCCGCGCCGGTGCGACACTCGACCCGTCGAAGGTTCTCCGCGCCGCCGCCGAGGCGCGCGAGGAAGGGGACCAGGTCGTCGCCGCGTCGATCCTCGGCCACAAGGCGGACGTCGCCCTCATGGTGCTCGGCCCCGATCCGTGGCGGCTCAGGCGTCTCCAGTCGGCGGTTCGGGCCGCGGGGCTCGAGATCGTCTCCTCGTACGTCTCGCTCACCGAGGTGTCGGAGTACGCGGCGGGGTTGCCCGACGAGCAGAAGCAGGCACGCCTCTTCCCCAGGCTGCCCCCCGAGGGGAAGCCGGCCTTCTGCTTCTACCCGATGTCGAAGCGGAGGGGCGACGCGCACAACTGGTACACGCTCGACTACGACGAGCGCCTCGCGCTGATGACGGGCCACGGCCGAGTGGGGCGGCTGTTCCACGGCCGCGTGCTCCAGCTCGTGACGGGATCCACCGGCCTCGACGACTTCGAGTGGGGGGTCACGCTCTTCGCCGTCGCACCCTCGGACCTGAAGGAGTGCGTGTACCAGATGCGCTTCGACCCCGCGTCCGCGCGGTACGCCGAGTTCGGTCCGTTCTACACGGGCATGGTCGCCGACCTCTCCACGGTGCTCGACTCGGCCGCTCGATGAGCACCCCCGCCCGCCTCCGGCCTCCTGCGCACGAGGCGACACCCGCCGAGCGCGACGCGGCGATCGACGAGCGGCTCACGCGGCTCGAGACGGTGCTCACCCGGATCGGGCGCGTCGTCGTGGCGTTCAGCGGAGGGGCGGACTCGGCGTTCCTCGCCTGTGTCGCGAACCGTGCCCTCGGGCCGGCGCAGGCGCTCTGCGTGACCGCGGTGTCGCCCTCCCTCGCCGCCGGCGAGGAGCTGCACTGCCGCGCGCTCGCCGCAGAGTGGGAGCTCCGATGGCAGACGGTCGAGACGGCCGAGATGACAGATCCTCGCTACGTCGCGAACGGCGCGGACCGCTGCGCGCGCTGCAAGGACGCGCTGATGGCCGCCCTCGCTCCCGTCGCCGCAGCCGAGTCGGCGACCGTGGTGCTCGGGGTGAACACCGACGACCTCGGGGACTTCCGCCCGGGTCAGTCCGCCGCCGCCGCCGCCGGGGCGCGCTTCCCACTCGTCGAGGCGGGCCTTTCCAAGCCCGACGTGCGGGCGCTGTCCAGGCGGCTCGGACTGCGAACGTGGGACCGTCCCGCCGGTGCGTGCCTCGCCTCGCGCCTCCCCTACGGCACGCCCGTCAGCGCGCCCACCTTGCGCGCGGTCGACGCGGCGGAGTCGGGGCTCCGGGCGCTCGGGCTGAGCGAGCTCCGGGTGCGCCACCACGGCGCCGTCGCCCGGGTCGAAGTCGCCGAGCGTGAGCTCGCGCTGGTCTGGTCGCGCCGCGCCGAGGTGGTCGCCGCGGTGAAGGCCGCCGGGTACGAGATCGTCTCGCTCGATCTCGAAGGGTTCCGCTCCGGGAGCTTGAACAGGCTGCTCAGGCGCACGCCCCCGGCCAACGGATCAGCGACGGTCCGTGCGGGGGATCTGCCAGCCCGCTGACGACACGCGTCGGGCCTCGAAGAACACGCAGCCCTCCGGGCAGGCGAACGGGATGGCTTCGTTGGCCCCGAGCTTGCAACGCTCGAGCTTCTCCCCGGTGCGGGTGCTCTGCATGACGTAATGGCGGCACTCGGTGTTCACGGCCACGGGGGCCATTGTTGTCGCTGCGGCGCCCGCCGTGGCGTCGGGGAGGCGTCGGGGAGGCGCCCGCCGCGGCGTCGGGGAGGCGTCGGGGAGCCGTCGGGGAGCCGTCGGGGAGCCGTCGGGGAGCCGTCGGGGAGCCGTCGGGGAGGCGGTAGCGTCGAATCGTGGAGCAGAGGGACCCGGCCGTGCCGACCCGCACGCTGCTGCGGTGGGCGGAGAGCCTTGCGGCGACCGCGCGTACCGGCCTCGGCTTCTCGACGAGCCTCTACGAGCGGGAGCGGTTCGAGGAGATCCTGCGAGTCGCGGCCGACATCCGCACGGCGGCCTCCGCGGACCCCCGGGCGCCGGAGGACGCGGAGGGGATCGTCTCGGAGTGGCTGTCCCAGGTCGGAGAGGGCGTGCCCGGGTACGTCACGCCGAAGGTCGCCGTGGGGGCCGCCGTCGGCAACGAGCGGGGTGAGCTCCTGCTCATCCAGCGGTCGGACTCGGGGGCGTGGCTGTACCCGACCGGCTGGTGCGACGTCGGCTACTCGGCCGCCGAGGTCGTCGTGAAGGAGGTGCGGGAAGAGACGGGAATCGAGGCCGAGCCGATCCGGCTCATCGCGGTGCTCGACGGATTGCGGCTCGGGTTCTCGCGGATCCCGCTCTACTCGCTCGTCTTCCATTGCAGGGCCGTCGGCGGGACTCTCCAGGCGCACCCGCTCGAGTGTCTCGACGTCGGCTGGTTCAGCCCGGGCCGGCTCCCCTCGCCGCTCGTCGGCTACGAGCGCTGGGGTGACTCCGTCTTCGCCGCGATCCGAGGCGAGCAACGGGACGTTCTCTACGACCGCGTACGCGAGCCGTTGTGGCGGGAACCGGCGATCTGACCGTCGAGGAGGTGTCCCGGGTCGACGACGGCCTCGTCGCCGCGCTCGCAGGGCTCGTCCCGCAGCTGTCGCGGAGCGCGCCGGCACCGGGTGCCGCCGAGCTCGATGCGATCGTGCGATCGCCGGCGACCGCCCTGCTCGTCGCCCGCGACCGTGAAGGGCGCGTGGTGGGATCGCTCACGCTCGCCGTCTTCCGGATCCCGACCGGCGTGCGCGCGTGGATCGAGGACGTCGTGGTCGACGGCGCCGCACGAGGGCGCGGTGTCGGCGCCGCGCTGGTGATGGCCGCGCTGGAACGTGCCGAGGCGGCAGGGGCGCGTACGGTGGACCTCACCTCCCGACCCGACCGCGAGGCGGCGAACCGGCTCTACGTCCGGATGGGGTTCGCGCCGCGCTCGACCAACGTGTACCGCTACACCTCGCCCGGCTGATCGGGCCGCCGTCCTACGGCAATCCCCCTGCAGGCGGGGCGCGCCCCGTCGGCCCCTGGCCCGAAGACGGCTCCTCCGCCCTCTGCGTCCGTGCCCCAGGGGCACGCGCTCGTGCCTTCGGGCCCAGCAGTCCGGCCCGCCGCTCCCGCTCGGTCTTCTCTGCGTGGCAGCGGTGGCAGCGCGACACCACATTCGAGATCGAGGTCCGCCCTGTGCGGGCGACAGGAACCTCGTGATCCCTCTCGAGCCCCACCGTGCTCTTGCACTCGGTGCACGCTTTGCCGGTGAAATCCGGGACGGGACCCAGATCGAGCGCGGTGCGAAGCTCCGCTGTGTACTTGCGCCCGACGTGGCAGATCTTCTGGATGTCCGCCCCGTCGTGAAGGACGACCTTCAAGAACGCATCCTTCGAGAGCTCTTTCGCGAGCTCGACGGGGATCGGTCCGCCGCCGATCAGGTGGCAGGGCTCGCCCGCATGGGCGTGACCGCGCCGCCACGCGAACAGGTCGCAGACGATGACGAGGTCGGTCGCGCCCTTCGCAGCGCTGCCGCCGTCCGACACCAGCACGAGAGCGTCGGCGGCGTGGGCCTCGAACCGCTCGGCCCTCTGCTCCTGCATCGCCGTGCGCCGGAGCCGAGCTGCCTCGCGTTCGATCCGGCTCACCAGGGGGATCCCGGTCTCTGGCGGCAATGCCCCGTCGAAGCAGACCATGCCGAGGCCGTCTTTCCAGTGTCGGAAGCGGCGGGACGCCACCTGCCGGCGGTGGAGAGCTGTGACTGGGATCGAGGCCAGCCGCCGCTCCCGCGCCTCGTCACGGAGGGTCGTGAGGTCACCTGCCTTCGCGGCTTCCAACAGGGCGGCTTCTTCACCGGGGAGCTCCGCGACGGCCTTGGTGATCTCGGCGGCCTGGAGGATCGAGACCTCGCCCGCCAGTAGGGCGTCTCTGGTCGCCCGGCAGCCCTCCAGAGAGGCTGCCGTCGCAAGGGCGTCTCTCGCCTGGCGCCGGGTCGTCCCGGCCTGGCGGGCCACCCAGTGCGCGGGATCCGCGACGCCCGCCTTCCTGTGGGCGTCGCAGGCGACCGCCCGCGCGCCTGCCAGGAGCCGTGCCGCCGCGCATGCCTTCTCGACTCGCGCGAGCTCCTCTGCGAGCCGGGTGCAGTCGGCAGGCGAGTAGCAGC
>JAKAOD010000062.1 GCA_021823365.1 Actinomycetes bacterium
GCGACTCGAGCCGGACGAGAGCGCGCTCGGTGACGAGCTTCAGGTGCCCGAGGAGCGCCTGGCACGACGCCGAGGCGAAGTAGGCGGTCGCGAAGGAGTAGAGCAAGAGGAGCGCGCGTGCCCTGCCGGTCGCGTCGACGAGCGGGACCGCCGCGCTCGAGCGGAACCCGAAGCGCTCGGCGACCTCCCGCCAGGGGGCCGTCGTGGGGTCGGCGTGGTAGGCGTCCGAGCGCCGGATCTCCCCCGACCGCCACGCCCGACCCGCGGGACCGAGACCGGACGTCACGTCGCCGGACGTCGAGATCGGCGGGACCCGTGGCTCGGCGCCCCCGCCGACGAACGCCTCGACCCCGATGCCCGTGCCGAACTCGAACTGCAGGTGCCCGTCGGCGTCCGGACGGCCGAAGTACCCGGCGGCGACGCCCGGGAGGGCGCCGAAGGCGTCGAGGACCCCGCGGGCGAGGTCGGCGACGGTCTCCGCACTCGACGCGACCTGGCCGACCGCCATCGCGCCGTCGAAGTGCGCCGTCTCGACCTCCCGAAAGCCGAGGAGCACGCCGTGCAGCTCATCCATGAGCCGGCGGCCGAGGACCGTCCGCGCGCCGAGGGCGTGCTGCCGCGTCGTCCGCCCGCCGGTGCCCACCTCGACTGCGCGGACGAAGTCCGAGACGGCCGCGCCGTACCAACCGGCGTCGACTCCGGCGACGGCGTGGACCAGCCCGGCCTCCCTCGCACGGCTCTGCACGAGGTCCTCCGTCAGGCCCGGGTCGAGGAGCGTCGCGAGGTGGGCGGCGAGTTGCGCCCGGATCGGGGCGTGGGGGTCCGGCCGTGACCAGGCCGCGTTGCCCCGCAAGGAGGCGGCACGCTCGACGGCGGCGTAGAAGCGCTCGACGAACCCCTCAGGGTCGGCGGCCAGCAGGGCGCGCGCCGGCGCGAGCAGCTCGCCTGCCTCGGCGCCGTAAGCGGCGAGAGGCGCCTCGGGCTCGCGGCTCCGTCGCGTTCGACCGTTCTGCGCAGCGCCGTTCGGCGATGGTCCGGACAACAAGCCTCCCCGCGCAGGTCACCTGGCCGGCCGCCGCGGCGGGTGGTGCTAACGGCAGCGGGCGCCGCGAGCTTCAGCCTCAGGGGACGTCGACGCTCCTCACGGCCGGGGTCGACCGCGAGTAGAACCGCCGCCAGCTCCCCGTGGACGGGCGCCGGAGGCCGGCCGGCCCTGCGGACAGCTCGGCGAGGACGTTCAAGGTGATCCTGGTGAGCGGTCGGACCGCTGGCGAGACGCCGAAGCTGAGCGCGCCGTCGAGCGCCGGCGCGCCGTCCCAGAGCAGCTGTACCCAGCTCGCGGTCCCGGTCGCGAACACGCCGCCGCCTCGACCGTGGGTGTAGTAGCTCGCGTCGGAGTAGAGCTGGCCGGCGACGCTGGTCGCCGGCGAATGGGCGAGGATGTCCACGTTCCTCGGCCCGGGCAGCGCCGGCTCGAAGCCGTCGAACTCCGAGCCGACGACCTGCCGCCCGCCGCCGGGCACGGCGATCGCGTCCCCGTCTCGAAGGCCGGTCCCGGCGAACACCCACGAGGACGCGTCGGCGACGACGAAGGGCGCGTCGGCGCCATACGCCTGGTACATGATCCCGATCATCTCGGACTCGGGATAGGGCACCGGGTCGGTCGCCCAGGAGGCGCCCGTCGCGAGCTTCGGGTCCTTCGAGTAGATCGGGTCCGCCAGCGCGTCCTTGTAGCAGATCTCCCTCCGGCCGGCGCCGAGCGGGGATGGTTCGAGGCGGATCTGCCGGTAGCAGGCGTTCGCGCCGAGGAAGGCGACGTTGGTGCCGGTGGCCAGGTGGTCCATCACGCCGTTGAAGCGCATCTGCCATGACCAGTACTCGTCGTGCCCGAGGCTCACGAGGAGGCGGTGGCGTGCGAGCAGCTCGGGGCGCTCGTGCAGATCGACGTCCGTCCAGTAGGTGACGTCGAGGCCCTGGCGCTCGCAGAGGTAGATGAAGGGGTACTCGTTGCCGAGGAAGTCGCCGGAGCCGTTCTCGTCGGGGTTCCGGTAGGGGCGGTCGAACGAGACGATCCGCGAGCGGTCGGCGAGGGCGCCGGTCGGCGCGCCGCCGTAGAGGCTGTAGCCGCCCCAGAGGTTGTACGCCTGCCATGTCGTGACCGAGCTCTGGACGGCGATGGCCGCCTCGCTGGCGTCGTCACGAACCGTGAGCGGCACGTAGTGGCTCGACCCGTCGCTCCCGAGCAGCTTGATCAGGTACGCCCCCGGCAACCAGTCGGGCCCCACCTCGAGCCCGAGAGAACGCCGCCAGCGGCACTCGACCATGTTCGTCACGGGCACGGGCGGCGGCGTCGGTTGCCGGCGCGCGCCGCGCTCGCGCGTCGTCGCGACGAGCCGCGCGCCACGGCCGCCGTAGTAGCCCATCCGGTAGACCTCGGCCTTGAACTCCGGTGCCGCTGCGCTCACGTACAGCCCGACCTCGTCGCCTCGCTGGCAGCTCGTCCTGTCGGCAAAGCCCTCGATCGCTGCCGGCCACGGCGGCAGCGCTCCGGCGGGCAGCGGCGTCGGGTGGATGACCCAGCGCAGCGTCCCGGGCCGGCGGTTCTCCTCGACGACCCAGTCGGCGACGGGAAGGCCGTCGACCTCGCGGATCCCGGGGCCCTCTCGCGCGCGCAGGTGCCCGCGCCGCGGGGCACCTGGACGCCCCGCCTGCGCCAGCCTCGCCGCTGCGCCCGCTCCGCCACAGCCCGCGGCAACCGCTCCGGCCGCCGCGCCGCCCGCGAGCGCGCCGAGCCCCCGCAGGAAGGCGCGCCGGTCCACGGCGGCGATGGTAGGGGCGGCGGCTACGCGATACTGGGCGTCGCCGGCACGGTCCTCAGCTGCTGCTCCGGCGGCGGCCAGCGGGGGCGAGACTGCGCGCCGGCCCGTGCCGAGGGAGGGCAGCGGTGAAGCCGATACCGGTGGTCTTCCACATCGGACCGCTCCAGGTCCACACGTACGGCATCGGCCTCGCCCTCACCTTCTGGTGGGGCTACCGCTACCTCGCGCGCCGGTTGCGGCACAACGGCTACCCGGACGCCTGGCTCGGCGGCACCTTCGCCTGGGTCGTCGTCGCGGCGGTCGTGGGGGCGCGGGCCGCCCACGTGATCGCCCACCTCTCCTACTACTCCGCTCACCCGGTCGAGATCCTCGCGATCTGGCACGGCGGGCTCACCTCGTTCGGGGGCATCGCGCTCGCGCTGCCGGTCGGGCTGGTGAGCGCGCGGCGCCGTTGCCCGCAGCTGCGCACGACCCGCCTCCTCGACCTGCTCGGCCCGGTCCTCGTCGCGAGCTGGGCGGTCGGGCGGCTGCTCGGTCCGCAGCTCATGGTCGCCGGCGGGGGAAAGCCGACGACGTCGTGGATCGGCATGTACTACGCCGGCGAGGTCGGAAAGCGTCTTCCGGTGCCGCTGTTCCAGGCGGCGGAGTGCCTCGCGGTGCTGCTCGTGGCCTTCGCCGCCGAGCGACGCGTCACCGCCGCGGGCGGCCCGACCGGTCTCGTCATCGTGCTCACGGCGGCATTGTGGGGACTCACGCGCTTCTTCGACGAGTTCCTCTGGCTGCCCTACGACGTCGGGACCGACGCGGAGGAGGTGCTCGGGATCGCGATGGCCGTATCGGGGCTCGCGGCTTGCGGCTGGCTCGAGTGGCGCTGGCGGCGCCGGCGTCGGGCGTCGGGCGGCCCGGTCCCGGAAGGCCCTGGGGTGGCGACCCTCGGGGACACCGGCGCGGGCGAGCGAGCCGTCGTCTGAGAGCGGGGTCCGCGTCCCGCGACGGCGCACGCGCCGGCCGCCAGGCGCTGCGCCGCCGGCGCGCTCGGCCAGGCTCGGGCTGCGGACGCCCTCCGGCGGGGCGCTAGGCGCCCTCGGGGACGACCTCGTGGTCGGCTACGAGACGATCTGCGTCCTGTCGACCGTCCGGTCCGGCCGCGGCGGGACCGGCGGCTGGCCGGCGCTGGTGACGGCTGCGGCGAGCACGTCGAGGCCCTCGGCGAGCAGCGGCTCGTCGATCACGAGCGGCGGCAGCAGCCGCACGACGTTGCCGAAGGTGCCGCAGGTCAGGACGACCACGCCCTCGGCGTGGCAGGAGCTGGCGATCGCCCGCGCCAGCGCGGCGTCGGGCTCCCTGGTCCCGGGCCGGACGAGCTCGATTGCCCACATCGCGCCCCGGCCGCGCACGTCACCGACCGCCGCGCTCGACGCCTGGATCTTCCTGAGCCGCTCCCCCGTGAGCGCGCCGATCCGCCGCGCCGCCGACGGCAGGTCGAGCTCGCGCATCGTCGCGATCGCCCCGAGCGCCGCCTCGCAGGCGACGGGATTGCCGCCGTAGGTCCCGCCGAGCCCGCCGGGGTGCACCCGGTCCATCACCTCCGCGCGGCCGGTGACGGCCGCGAGCGGCAGCCCTCCGGCAAGGGCCTTCGCCGTCGTCACGAGGTCGGGGACCACCCCCTCGTCGTCGCAGGCGAACCAGTCGCCCGTCCTCCCGAGGCCCGTCTGGACCTCGTCCGCCACGAGGAGCACCCCGTTCGACCGGCACCATTCGGCGACGGCGGGGAGGAATCCCTTCGCCGGGACGACGAAGCCGCCCTCGCCCTGGATCGGCTCGACGAGGACGCAGGCGACCCGCGACGCGCCGACCTCGGACTCGATGAGCGAGATGGCGCGCCCGGCCGCTTGCCGGCCGGTCATGCCCTCGGGGTCCCGGAAGGGGTACGAGGTGGGAACGCGGTAGACCTCCGGGGCGAACGGGCCGAAACCGTCCTTGTACGGCATGTTCTTCGCCGTGAGCGCCATCGTGAGGTTCGTGCGGCCGTGGTAGGCGTGCTCGAGGACGACGACCGCCTGCCGGCCGGTCGCGCGCCGGGCGAGCTTCACCGCGTTCTCGACCGCCTCTGCCCCGGAGTTGCACAAGGCGCTTCTCTTCTCGAACCTTCCCGGGCTCAGCTCGTTCAGCTGCTCGCAGACGGCGACGTACGCCTCGTAGGGGGTGACCATGAAGCAGCTGTGCGTGAAGCGCGCCAGCTGCTCCCCTGCCCGCTCGACCACGCGGGGCGAGGCGTGGCCGACCCCGACGACGGCGATGCCCGAGCCGAGGTCGATCAGCGAGTTGCCGTCGACGTCGACGATCACCGCTCCGGCGGCCTCGGCGACGTAGACGGGGAACGAGCTCGATACGCCCGGCGCGACGGCGACCACCCGACGGGCCTGGAGCGCCTCGGAGCGCGGGCCGGGGACCTTGGTCACGAGACGTCGCTGCTGGGGGAGGGACCAGTGGACCGCCGCCGTGCCGCCCTCTCCGGCCACCGTCGCCCCGGTGCCGCCGTCGCCTGCCGCCATCGCCGCCTCCAGTCTGCGCCCCTCGGCGCGGCCCACGCGGCGGCCGCGCCGCGCCGACTCTACGGCGCCCCCGAGGGCCCGTCAGAGGCGCGCCGAGGCGCCGTCGTCGGCGTGCGCCCAGGTGCCGGCCCGCCTCAAAGTCCCGAGGCTCGCCCGCGCGCGCCGCGAGCCCGTGCTCAGCCCTTGGGAAGGATCACCGAGCGCGCGAGTTGGCGAGGCCGGTCGGGATCGAGCCCGGCCTGCTCGGCGAGGTCGACCGCGAGTCGCTGGGCGCGGACGAGCTCGGCGAGCGGGTCCCGCCGGACTTCCTCCCAGCGGGCTCCGGTGGCTCGGACCTCCTGCTCGAGGCCCCGCGGCGACGCCCCGAGCGACCAGACGAGGCTGCGCTCGTCCGCGACGCTGATCGGCCCGTGGCGGTACTCCATCGAGGGGTAGGACTCGCTCCAGGCCTGGGCCGACTCGCGAAGCTTCAGCGCCGCCTCGTGCGCCAGCCCGGCAGCCCAGCCGAGCCCGAGGAACGTGAACTGGCGCGCGTCGAGCGCCCCGTCGGGCAAGGGCGCGCTGAGCGCCTCGGCCGCCGCGGCGACGAGCGGCGGCGCCTCGGCGCAGAGATGGACGCGGACGAGCATCACGACGCTCGTCGCGAAGCGGGTCGCGACGATGGCCTCCTCGTCGGCGAAGGGGAGCGCGATCGAGAACGTCCCCGCTTTGGCGATCGGCGTGTCGGGCTGGGCGGTGATCGCCGTCGTCGGCGTGCTCGGGGGCACGAGCGCCATCGCCTCGAGCACCTCGGTCGTTGTCCCGGTTCGCGAGACGAACACCAGGCGGTCGTAGCGGCGGCCCGCCGGCAGCAGCGAGGCGGCGTAGGCGTCCGTCTCGCCCTCACCGGCGCCCTCTCGCAGCGACGCGTAGACCTGGGCGACGTTGTGCGAGGTCCCGCAGCCGGCGACGGCAACCCGCTCGCCCTTGCGCGGCAGCGCCTCGCCCACCTCGCCGGCGAGCGCGGCCGCGAGCTCCCAGCAGCGAGGCTGGCTCTCGATCTCGGCGGCGACGTGGGACATGGTCCTCACCCCGGTTTCCTCTCGCGCGGGCAGGTCGGTGCGCGATTCTGCTCGCTCAATGGCATTCTCGCGCAGATTCGCGCAGGAAGGCGCGCTCCGGGCACGTTCGGGGCACGTTCGGGGCGCGCCGGGCCGGCTCCGCTAGCGCGGGCGGGCCACCCTCACGAGCGACCCGGGTCGGGCGTCGAGGAGGGCGTCGCCGCGCCCGCCGTTCACCGAGCAGGCCAGACAGCCGTCGCTGTCGAGCAGGAGCACCGTCTCGCCGATCCCGACGTCGGAGAAAGCGGTGCCGAAGACGGCGTGGAGGCGCTTGCCCGACCAGTCGACGACCAGCGGGTCGCCCGCTCGCGCGCCGAGCTCCTCGACGACCGGTCTGCTGGCGCTCAGCTGGACGTTCCCGAAGCCGTCGACCTGGAGGACCTCCGCTTCGAGCGCCCCGTCGCCCCGCAGGCGCGCCACTGGCCGTTCGAGGCGGACGAGGCCGCCCGGCTCGCAGCGCGTCCCGACCTCGGAGAGCGACGCGCCGCGGAGGAGGTGGGCTGCGACCGGGACGAAGACGTCCCGCCCGTCGAAGGTCTTCGCCCGGCCTTCGAGGAACCATTGCTCGTCGTCGAGCACGACGGCCTCCTCGACGCCGCCCGCGGCGTCGGCGGCCCACACGAGCAGGCCGTTGTCCGGTCCGACGAAGAGGCGCCCGCCGGCTCGCAGCGCCACGGGGCGGCGGGCGCTCCCGACGCCGGGGTCGACGACTCCGACGTGCACGCCGGGGGGAAGGAGCCGGACGGCGCGCTCGAGGCGAAGGGCGCCGAGGCGGACGTCCCCGTGAGGGATCGAGTGATCGAGGTCGATCACGCGCGCAGCTGGCGAGATGGAGTACGCGACGAGGTGGAGCGTGCCGACGAAGCCCGCCTCGTAGCCGAAGTCGGTGAGCAGGGTCAGGCAGGGCGGAGCATCCGTCATCGCGTCATGGAAGTGTACGAGGCCGCACGCTCCTGGCGGCTGGGCGAGCGCGCCGACCGTGGTCTTGACCTCACACAATACGAACCGCGGACCGACGATCGCCGGGCCGATCATCGACCTCGGCTGACGATCTCCTGGCCGGCCGCCATCTCCGGGACAGACCCGGACCCTGCTCCGGGGACCGCGTTCGGAGATCCCCCCTCGTGAAACAGCCGTCCGCGATGCTTGCCGGAGGACAGCCCGAAGGAGGGCGCACGTTGCCCGAGGCTCAGACGATCAAGACCCTGGTCCTGGCAAAAGCCGCGCCGGTGATGACCCACGACCTGGACGAGACCGTATGCGTCGCCGGCGTCCGCCTTGACGGCGAGCGCCGGGAATGGGTCCGCTTGCATCCGGTCCCATTTCGAGACCTCGCCGACGACAGCAAGTTCGCCAAGTACCAAGTCTTAGAGGTCGACGTCCGTCGTCATCGCACGGACCGACGCCCGGAGACTTCGACGCCGGTCTACGGCACGACCGAGTCTCTTCGACGATCCCGAGAGACCCAAGCTGCCTTTCGAGGTGGTCCCCTGGCGGTTCAGCTATCAGTACCACTGCGCCGCGAAGGGATGCGGCGGCCACGATCAGACGATCGTCGATTGGGAAGTGGTCACCCTCTGGCGACACGTCCGACATCGGGCCGACTGGCGAGACGCGATGAGGGAGAAGTTCGAGCACCAGATGTGGACACAGCGAGACTCCGCTCTCTTCGTGGGGAACATGGAGCAGTACCCGACGAGCTTCTTGGTCCTGGGGGTGTTCTGGCCCCCTAAGGGGACCATCCAGGGAGTGCTCGGCTCTTGAGCGCGCGACTTGCCTCGGGGAGCAGCCTCGGCGACCATCGTCGGGTGCCGGGTGGGATCTACAGCGTGGGCTACGAGGGCATGGAGGCGCGCACCCTCGTCGACCACCTGACCTGGGCCGGCGTCACGCTCCTCATCGACGTTCGGCTGAACCCGGTGAGCCGCAAGCCTGGTTGGTCGAAACGCTCGCTACAGGCGACGCTCGAGGCAGCGGGCATCGAATACCGGCACGAACGAGCCCTCGGCAATCCCCCGGACAACCGCGACTCGTTTCGACGAGGGGACGGTGACGAGGGTCGTCGGCGGATGCGCGAGATTCTCTCCAACGGCTCGGGACCGGCCCTGCAGCGCCTCGTGGACGACGCAGCGGTGCGACGTGTCGCCGTGCTCTGTGTCGAACGCGGAGCACGGCGCTGTCACCGCCAAGTGATCACCGATATGGCCCAGGAGCTCGACCCTTCCATCGAGGTTCGCCACATAGCCTGACAAACACGCGTTGGCGTCGAAACTGTCCGCGCCCATCGCCGACGCGCACCCGGACGTACGAAGGCCGTCATGAGACTGTAATAAAGTAGTTTGCAGAATTTCGTGGTCTTGCCCTCACACAATACGAACCACGGGCCGACGATCGCCGGGCCGGTGATCTCGCTCCTCGACCCCTGGCGGGACGAGCATCCGTAGGATCTGGACATGGCGAGGACCCGGAACCCGTGGCTCGGGCCGGCGGCTCGACCCGTCGCTGTCCCAGAAGACGTCGACGATCCGCGGCTGGAAAAGGCTTCGGGGCAAGTCGAGCTGCCGTTCCACATCCGCTGGAGCGAGCCTTACCTGACCTACGACCTGGCTCGACGTCCGCATCGGCTTCGCGTCTACGAGCAGGTGCTCAGAGAGGGCACGGAGGACGATGTGCGCTTCTACGTCGACGTCGACCAGCTCCTCGACCTCTTCGACGAGCTGGTCCTTCCTCCGACCGTTCGTCGAGCATGGGTGGACTGGTTCCGTCGTCATCGAGGGACCGAGCTCGACCTCGGAAGCGACGCTCGGATCCTCCCCGTCGATCGAGGTCCCGGCTTTCCGGTGCTCTCGGGCGAGGAGCTGGCAGTCGACAAGGTCCTGGCCGTGTTCGGCCGGGCGGAGCCGCGGGACTTCGCGGACCTCGTCGCGGTCGTCGATCGCTACGGGCTCGATCGACTGTTCGACCTGGCAGCGGAGAAGGATAGTGGCTTCGACCCCGGAGTCTTTGCCGAGATGGCCGACCGCTTCACTCGACTCCCCAGGGAGGAGTTTCTTCTCGACGACGATGGGTACAGCGAGCTGAGTCGAGCCGTCAGCGGCTGGCGTGCACGAGCGGTAGAGCTGGCCCGATCCAACCAACCGAGGCGTCATCTCGGACCTGATCGCGGTCCCGATCTCGGCCTTGGGCTGTGAGACCCCGCTCGCGACCTACGGTCATGTGACCGCAACAAAATAGTTTGCAGGATTTCGTGGGGACGGAGGGGATCGAACCCTCACTTGGAGCGTTTTAAGCGCCCTGCCTCTGCCGATTGGGCTACGTCCCCGTGCTCCTGACACGTTGCCACCGCTGGCAGCTCCTCGCCACGCCCGCCGAGCCGCCGCCGCGGCGCCCAGCCCGCAAGCCGGCAGCGCCTCCCGCCGTAAGGAGGGCGTGCGCGCCCTGGCCAATGCGTTGACAGAGTGAACCAATGTGGCCAGAGTGATGAAGTGTGGCCTGTGATGTTGCAGCGCACTCATGTGCCCTCTGTGCGCCGTGGGGCGCCCGCGCGCAGCAGGCTGCCCGCGCCCGCACCGGTCGCCGTCGCCGCGGCGCTCCTGGGCGCCGCCGCCCTCGCCTCGTCCCTCCCGGTCGCCGCGACGGCGGCGGCTGACGGGATCACCGCGCCGAGCCCGGGCCAGATCGGATCGGCGCGCGCCCGGGCCGCCGCCCTCGAAAAGCGCATCGCCGCCGATCAGGAGCGCGAGCAGATCGCCGGCGAGCGCTACGACGAGGCGACGGTCGTCCTCCAGCAGGACGAGCAACGCCTCGAGGCGGACCGGACGGCGATCGCGACCGAGGCCAGGCGGATCGTCGCCGCCCGCGCCCGGGTGCGCTCGGCCGCCGTCGCCGACTACGTCTTCAGCGACAGCGCCGCCGCCGAGGCGGCGGCAGTGCTGTCCTCGAGCATCGCCGACGCCGCGACGGTCTCCACCTACGCCAGCGTGGCGACCCAGCGCCTCGC
>JAKAOD010000063.1 GCA_021823365.1 Actinomycetes bacterium
CGGGTCGTACCTCTCCACGTCCACATTCTGCCGTGCGCGCCGCTCTCTCCGTGCGCCCGCGCCGGCGACCCGGTCAGCGGCCCAGGAACGGTTCGGGTGGTGGGGCCGCAGGCGGCTGGTCGACGACACGGTTCTCCAGGACGCCGACCCGTGTGATCTCGATACGAACGACGTCTCCCGACTTCAGCCATCGCTGCGGCCTGAAGCCCGCCCCGACCCCCGACGGGGTCCCGGTCAAGAGCACGTCTCCTGGTTCGAGCGGGAAGGCCGTCGTCAGGTACTCGATCATCTCGTCGAACCCGAAGATCAGATCCCCGGTCGTAGCGTCCTGGCGGAGCTCGCCGTTCACCCAGGTTCGAATCCGCAGTGAACGCGCGTCGCCTACCTCGTCGGGCGTCACGATCCACGGGCCGAGGGGGCAGTGCGTGTCGAACGACTTCCCCATGGTGAACGTCGGAGAGTGGGCCTGCCAGTCCCGCACGCTCACGTCGTTCCCCACGGTGAAGCCCGCGACGACGTCGAGCCAGCGTGCCGCGGGGACCGATTTCGCCCGGCGTCTGATCACCAGGCCGAGCTCACCTTCGTAGTCGACCTGTTCGGAGACCGCCGGGACGACGATATCGGACGACGGCCCGGTCACCGCGGTGCGCTGCTTGTTGAACCAGAGCTGACGCACCGGGCGCTCTGCACCCATCTCCGCCGCGTGCGCCGCGTAGTTCCTCCCGATGGCGAGAACCTTCGGGGGCAAGGTGACCGGCGCGAGCAGCGCCACCTGCTCGAGGCCCCATCGGCGAGCGGAGGTGGCGGCAGCCGTCGCAGCCCGCTCCCATGCCTCATCGCCAAGGGTGAGGAGAGCGGTCATGTCAGCCGGGAGCCCGATCACCGGATCGGTCAGGTCGACGAGGTCGTCGCCGTCGACGACCCCCGTGTGCTGCCGTGTCATCGGGCCGGCAGGCGTTTCGTCAGGAGCCAGGAACGTAGCGAGTCGCATGAGCCGGGACCTTACCGAGGCGCCCGCTGTCCAGGCACATCGTCGGCGGATGTCCGCCCGTCGTGGACGAACCGACGCAATGCCCGAAGGTGGTCGACCACCTGGTCGAGCCCGTACGCGACCTGAAGGCCGCTCGGGTTCGGCAGGACCCAGACGTCAGCTCCGCCGCAGAGCTCGTGTTGACGGCCCGCACCCGCCTGCGGCCTGCCGAAGGCGACGCGAAAGGCGCTCATCCCGAGAAACGCGACCGTCCGAGGGCGCAGCCGTCGCAGCTTGCGCTCGAGGGACAGGGCTCCCCGGCGCAGCTCCTCGGGTGCGAGGTCAGCGGCCGCTGCGGTCGTGCGCTCGACGAGATTGGTGATCCCGACGCCGTAGCTCAACAAGAGCCGGTCCTCTGCGGGGTCGAGCTGCCGATCGGTGAACCCCGCGAGATACAGCGCCTTCCAGAAGCGGTTCCCGGGGTGCGCGAAGTGGTGCCCGACCGCGCCCGACCATCGACCCGGATTGATGCCGCAGAACAGCACGTCGAGGCCGGGGGCGGCCACGTCGGTGACCTTCGCCCCCCGGTCTTGGGCTGCGGCGAGGGCACGGGGCGACGGCCGGGGCGCTGTGGTGCCACGAGCGGGCGCACGGGGCCGGGAACGGTCGTCAGGCCGGGCGCCGGGCACCGTCGCGGACGGCCTGCACCATTCGATGACAACGCATGCACCAAGCCGCCGGAGCCCCCTCGTCGGCCGGATGCACGAGCGCCCCGCAGGCCGCGCAGCGCCAGATGGTGCACGACTCCAACCTTGACTGGAAGGTCATGACGCTCCTCGTGCTCCCGCGACGCCGCCCGCTCCCCGCCGAAGGCCGGTGGCCGTCGTCGGGCCGCCGACGAGCTGCGGCGGAACTGCCAACTATAGGTGCACCGTGCAATCGCTCGGCAGCCGGCCTCCCGCTGCAGGCCCGCGGAGATGCTCGCCCACCAGGGCAGGCGAGCGGCGAGCGGGCGACCGCCTGTGCGCGCCGGACTGCACGCGCCGACGCGTGGACCCGCGGAGGTGGACGGGAATCGAACCCGCCGGACGGGGGTCACCCGTCCCACCCGCTTTGAAGGCGGGGAGGCCCACCAGGCGCCTGGACACCTCCGTGCGGCAGCGTAGAGGCGCTCGGCCCGCGGGCGCACCCCCCTTTCCCCGCACGCCCCTCCCCGCACGCCCCTCCCGCACGCCCCTCCCGCACGCCCGGACACCCTCCCCGCACGCCCCTCCCCGCACGCCCCTCCCGCATGCCCGGACACCCTCCCCGCATGCCCGGACACCCTCCCTGCACCAGGCGGGCCATCCCTTGCGGTTACGGTTTCCTGCCCGCGCTACGAAGACGCGACGATCGCCTACCGAGAAGGAGAACTGGATGTCTGTGCCGGAGGAGCCGGTCGTGCACGCGCCTTTGGAGGATCTGGAGCTGGAACTGGAGCTCGGCGATGTGCGGCTGGGGTGGCCCTCCGACGTCGACGCCGGCCCGTCCTGTCGGGTCGACCCGGGCGGCGAGGGTTGGGCATACGGGCTCATCGGTGAGGTAGAGGTGGGACTCGACCCCGAGGGTGTCGCGGTCCACCGCGCAACCGGTCGGATCTACGTCGCATGCTCGAGATCGAACGCTGTGGCAGTCGTCGATCCGGTCGAGTTGCGGGTCGTCGACACGATCCCCGTCGGAGTCGAGCCCATCGACATCGCCGTCGACGAACGGACCGGGAGGATCTTCACCGCCGACGCGCGCTCGGACCAAGTCTCGGTCATCGACGCGTACGCGGGGAGAGTGGTGGCAACGGTGCCTGTCGGCAGCTATCCCGCGGGGCTGTGCATCGACGCCGAAGGTCGGCGCCTCTACTGTGGCGACGCCGCAAGCTCCACGATGAGCGTGATCGACGTCGACGGCCTCGAACGGACCGCGGTCGTCGACGCGGAGCTCGGTGCCGGCGCCGTCGCTGTGGACCCGCAGGCAGGACGCATCTATTGCGTGAATTTCCTCGCGTCCTCAGTGACCGTGGTCGACCGGACGACGCTCCAAGTCCTCGGCAGTCTCCCGTTGCCGGCAGGACCCTGCGCCGTCGGCGTCCACCGGACGAGCGGCAGCATCTTCATCGCAGACTCGCTCGCCAGCACCATCACCCGCGTCGACGGCTGCACGATCGAGAAGGTCTCCGAGATGGCAGTGCCGAACGCTCCCGTGGGACTCACCGTCGGCTCGCGCGACGACCGGCTCTACGTTGGCAATCGCGGTGACGGCACCGTGAGCGTCATGGGCCTCGACGGCGCCGAATGGTCGCGGATCCCCGTCGGTGCCGCACCCGGTGGTGTCTGCGAAGACCCGCTGCATCCCGGCCGCGTGCTCGTGGCCAACGCCGGGTCCGGCACGCTCGTGGTGGTCCAGGACCTGCTTGACGGACCCCCGCAATCCCCGGTCGCGCGGCCGCTCCACCCAATGGTCGGCAGGCACATGCCCGCGCTGCGGCTCCCGGACCTGTGGACCGAAGAGCTGCGCGACCTCGGGGAGTGGTCGGGACGCAGGTACGTCATCAACGTCTTCGCCAGCTGGTGAGGACCGTGCAACGCAGAAGCGCCGGTCATCGAGGACCTGCGTCGGCGTGCGGGCCGGTCTGGCCTGGAGATCATCCTTGTGAACGTCTGGGAAGGAACGGGGGCGTTCGCCGAAGCGCGGACATTCTGCAAGCTGTGGGGCATCGAGGGTACGGTGCTCGTCGACGAAGCTGGCGAGCTGGTGGAAGCGCTCGGCATCCGAGGCGTGCCCACGAACGTCCTCGTCGACACCGACGGCACGGTGACGGCGGTCGGTGCGTCGACGCCGCGCGAGCTCGAGGCTGCCGTCCGTGAGCTCCTCGGCCCGGACGTAACGCTCGGGGAGGCCGCGGTCCCGTCAGACTGGCACTGGCAGACCGACGCAGAGCGGATCGAAGAGCAGCTCAGCAATCGTGGGAACCGTACGCCGCCGAGCTGATCCCGATAAAGGTCGCGCCGTCGCGAGTCAGAGCTGTCCCGAAGGGGCCAGGAAGCCGTACGTGACCGAAGTCCCGACGGACGCGACCGTACGGACCAGCTCGGGCACGAACTGCGAGGCGTCGACGGTGCCGAGGCCCGAAGCGAGGTTGTAGCTCGCGGACGCCCGGTAGCCGACGACCGTATGCTCTTTGCCCCCCTTTCGAAACGAGACGGTGTTGTCGCCCTTCCTCACCGGCACGACCCCGGGGTCGCGCGCTTGTTTCATCGCGTAGAGCGCCGGGTTGATGCATCCGAGGCCGTGATGCGCCTCCTGGTCTGCGAGCGCGACGATCCCCGCGAACAGCGGTGCGGACTCGCTGGTGCCACAGACGTAGTACCAGCCAGGGGGTGTGGGACCCGCGAAGCTCTGGTACGTGTCGACCAGCCCGGAGCACGCCGCGCTCATCGAGACGTCGGGAGTTCCCCGGTGATCACCAACCACACCAGCGACGCCCTGCTGGTAGGAGGGCCTCGAGAAGATCGACGAGAGCCCCCCCCCGCTCGCATTCGGATGGGGCTCGGATGTGCCGAACACGAAATCGTTCGCGGCGCGGTCGTACGAGTCGTTCCACACCACGTCGGGAGCAGTCCGCTCGCCGGCGGCGTTCAGGCTGAGCTGCGTCCCGCCGACTGCGGTGACGAGGGGATCGCTCGCAGGCCATGTGACGGTCCGCGTCAACGAGAGGTTCTTGCCTGTGGCTGTCATGTCGTCGCTCACACCTGTGTCCCCCGTGGACGCGACGACCGTGACATGAGCCGCTTCGGCAGCGACGAAGACGCTCCGAAGTGACTCGAGCCTGCTCAGCGAGGAGAACGTCTTCTCGTTCGCGCCGAAGCTCTGGCTGATGACTTCGCCGAGATGGTGGCGGATGACGTAGTTCTCTGCCGCCATGATCTCGGGGAACCCGATTGTCCCCTCCGTCTCCGACACCGGCGTCTCGACGAGGAGGAGGCTGGCGCCCGGTGCCGCCGCGTGCGCCCATTCGACGTCGAGGGTCGTCTCCCCTGCCCAGCCCACCATTGTTGTTGTCTTGGGGTTGTACGTCGGGATTGCGCCTGCCGGCTGGATGATCCGAAGGCTCGGGGGCGCGGGCAAGAGGAACTGGGAGTCGAACACGGCGAGGTCCCGCCGGATGGTCGGGGAACCGAAGGAATCCACGATCACGATCGTCTCACCTCGGCCGTCGATACCCCTTGCGAACAGGGGAAGCTCGCCATAGGCGGTCTCGATCTGTGCAGGGTCGTAGCAGGGCAGGCGGACCGACGGTGTGCCGAGGCACTGCTGCTCGGTGTGATAGGTGGTTGTCTGCGAGTGGCGCTCCCCGAGTTGCTGGGTGCGACGCCCCCCTTCCCGGCTCGCTGGTCCCGACGTCACCGCGATCACCATTGCGGCCGCCAGCGCAACCGCTGAGAGCAGGCTCACCAAGGCGGTGCCGGGCACCCTCATGCTCTCCCTCTCTCCCTCCCTCGCCGACGGGCGGCCGGCGCCAGACCGTAACCGCCGGATCTCCTTGCATCCGGCCACCTCACGCTCCGATCGCCTTGCTACGCGAGCCCTGCGGCGGACTTGGCCGGTCGCCCGCGATGAGGTAGCGGGGCCCGGGGCCGTCGGCGGCGGCGCGGTCCGAGGGGTTCGAGAGGGAGCACTCACGCAGGGACAAGCACCCACAGCCGATGCACGACGAGAGCTCGTCGCGCAGCCGCTCCAGCACGGCAATCTGCTCGTCGATGCGAGGACGCCATGAAGCGGACAAGCGTGCCCAGTCGGCTTTGGTCGGCGTGCGCGAGGCTGGCAGGGTCGCGAGCGCTCCTTGGATCTCCTCCAGGCTGAGTCCCACGCGTTGGGCGACGCGCACGAAGGCGACTCGGCGAAGCACGCTGCGTCGATAGCGGCGCTGGCCACCCGCAGAGCGCTTGGAGCTGAGGAGCCCTTCTGCTTCGTAGAAGCGAAGGGCCGAGGTCGTCACCCCCGTGCGTTCGGCCACCTCGCCAATGGAGAGGAGCGGTTCGCTCATCGGGCACAAGCGTACTCACGCTCCGAAGCTCGTTCGACTTCGAGCGAACTTCACTTGTCCATGCTCCCCCCCGAGGGCGGCTTCCATTGCGTGACGCCGAGTGTGTAACGTCGAGCGCGCATGGCGAAGTACCTGACGCGGCGCTGCATCGGTCTTCACGCGCTCGTCTTGGTCCTCGTACCGGCATTCCTCCTGGCCGGCTGGTGGCAGTACCACGTCGCGCTGGGCGGCAACGACCTGAGCTGGGTGTACACGGTCGAATGGCCCTTCTTCGCCGTCTATGCCGTGTACGTCTGGTGGAAGCTGATCCATGACGAGAGCACCCCGTTCGACCGCCTTTGGACGGCGAAGCAGAGGGCTGCGGCCGATGCCGAGGGGAGACCGCTCCACGAGATCCCCGGCTGGGCCACCGACAAAGCGCTGTCTCGCGAGGTGTATCTGGCAGGCCGCGACGACGCTCGTCGTCGGTCGCTCTCCGGCCCGCGGCGCGAAGCCCTCTCCGGCCCGCGGCGCGAAGCCCTCTCCGGCCCGCGGCGCGAAGCCCTCTCCGGCCCGCGGCGCGAAGCCCTCGATGTGCAGCACCTCGCCCTCGATGTGCAGCACCTCGACAGGCAGCGTCGACGGGCGCCGGGCATCACCCCGGCCGCCCGCGACCGCGAGGACGACCTCGACTCGGCGTGCACCTCATCGGCGACGGCCCGAGACGAGGATCACGGCGATCCGGTAGGGCGGGTGATCGACGCCGAGGTGCTGGAGGTGAAGGTGAGCGTCGACGAGGAGCTGGAGGCGTACAACCGCTACCTCTTCCAGCTCTCGAGGAACGGAGCGGCCAAGCGGTGGGGCGCTCGACGTGGAGGGCGGCACGACGAGGTGCTCGACCAGCGCCACCCACCGGTCCCGGCACCGGTCCGAGAAACGCCTGCGCTCGGGCCGACGAACGGGGGGGACTGACCGGCTCGAGCAGCCGGTGCCGCGCCCGACCTCGTGCGGCGATCCGCACATACCGAGATTCCCGCGCCGCGACCTCGATGTGCCGATCGGGCAGCACGGTGGCTGGCCGAGGAACGAGGCTCAGAAGGCAGCCGGCGGCGTGCCCGTCGACGAGTCGCCGGGCTGAGGGGACCCGGCATGTGGCAGGTACTCGTCGGCAAGACCACAGCTCCCGTCGCCGCATTCGGTCGGCAGAGGCTGCGCTCGCCACCTGTCGACCGAGGCGCTCACCGTGTACGAGAAGTCCGACACCTTCCACATCGGGCTCGTCTCCCCGCCGACGACGACGACGTTCATCTCCGCAGGTTTGTCGTACGGGGCGATGAGGGTGTCCGGGGGAAGGTTTCGCCACGTCGCGTATGGTTCGACCCCCCGGACGGCAAGCGGACCCACGAGCATGTCGACGACGTCGTTGTCCCAATACTCGCGTGCGGGCAGTCTGAAGTGCTCGGAGAGCCACCGGCAGAACGCGGCTTTCGTCTTGAAGCCCTGATCGCTCTCGAGGTGTCGAGCGACGAGCGGGTCGAGCACGAGCGTCGCCGCAGAATACGGGCTCACGAGGGGCCGGATCTGGGTGAACATGTCCTCACCGACCGACCGATGCGAGGAGCCGACGACGTTGTTCACGACGTTCCACCCCCTGAAGAGGCTGACCGTGCTCTCGGTCGATTCGAAGCCCTTCTCGACGTGGAAGGGCTCCCAAGGGCTCGCCTCCTCGTTCTCGGCCACGCACATGTTGCTGTAGCTGACGGGATTGCCCTGCGAAGACCAGAACTGCTCTTTCAGACGGAATCCTCCCCACGAGATGGTGAGGAGCGTCCAGGCACGGCCGATCACCGAATTCGCGAGCGTGCGAGGGCTGAACGCTCCGACGCCGGCGTTCATCCCGATCTCGTGGCGGACAGGTCCGTTCACGAGCAGCATCCTGCCGAAGGGCGTCGTCGAGCGAGGGATCGAGGGCTCGGCGGTCGAGGCGACTGCGAGGATGACGGGGAGGTGCTCGGGCCGCGCTCCGGCCATGACGCCGATGATGGCGACCATCTCGACGGTGAAGCGGACGCGCTCGAACGTCCGTTCGAGGTAGATCTCCCCTACGACCTCGTCGGGGAGGTGCGTCGTACCTTCGAGCATTGCGGCAACGCGCTCTCGGGTCGGAAGGATGACCGGCAGCCCGTCGGTCCACCCTCGCTCGTAGAAGAGGCGCTGAAGGTTGTCTTCGGTGTCCGGTTCGATGAGCTCGGTTGGCAGCCTGCTCCACGGCACCCGAGCGTGTTCGACGACACGCTCGTCCGGGCCCAACGGCTTGGTGAGGGCATCGACCACCTCGTCCATCACGAGCCGGCCGGACGCCGGATCGGCGCCTTCGACGTAGCTCCGCAACACCGAGGAGGTCATGCCTGCAACTGGATGCGGCGTGTAGGCGAAGCGGAGTGGCACGCCGTAGTACCGGCGGTCTGCTGCCACGACGCTCTCGAACTCCCGGGTGGAGATGGAAACCGTCGGAATCGAGAACTCGTGTTCCAGCGTACGGGCGGAAGCGGCAACTGCCGCTGCGCAACCCGGTCAGCCGGCGACGCCGAGGACGGCCGCTTGCCCCCGTTCTTTGATCTCGGCCCAGAGGTCCTTCGTGTCGTCGCGAAAGACGTGGCCCGTCTTGCGACGGCGCACCGCCACTACCGTCGGCAGGTGCTCGGCGAGCCACGCCTGCATCTCGTCCAAGAACTTCCCGCTCCCCCCGAAGCCGGTGTCGACGAGATAGACGGTCTTGCCTCGCAGGTCGTCGAGCCGCGGGGCCATGGTCCAGAGCGACCCGGGCTCCCGGCCGGCGGTCCCCTCGTCGGCCACGACCGTCCGGCAACCCTCGGGACTGAGCACTTCGACGCGATTCGGCTTGGCCATGCACGACCCCCTGTGACCTGGTGACCCATGCCAGCTCGCCCTGCGAGCTGCCGGGATCGCACTCAATGTAGCTGCACTGCTCGCCGCGACGAGTCCGTCCTCTCTACGATCTCGGGTTCGAGCTCCTCGCGCGTCTCGCCACGTGCGTCGGCGCGACGGCGCAGCCCCCTTCCGCCTTCTGGATCTTCCAGCCGGTTCTCGACATCGCGCTCGCGAGGTAACGCTCGTCGAAGCCGAGCTCAAGCCAGCCGTAACGCCGGGTCGACCACAGCGAAAGCCCGTCGAGACGGAGTCCCCACGGGTAGGCGAGAAGGTCCACAGGTTCTGCACCCAGCACGACGACGCCTGTCCCGACCACGGCGTGGAGGTGCTCGAGCAGATCGAGATGGTCCGCGCAATGGTGGAACGACTCGTAGAAGACCGCGGCGTCGAACTGGTCCCCGTGCGACCCGCGGGCGAACGAGAGCATGTCGGCTTCGACCACGCGTGCGCGCGGGACTCGACGCTCGATGAGGCGACAGAACCCCGCGTCGACCTCGACGACCGTGACGTCATGGCCCATCGCCGCGAGGTCGGACGTGAGGTTGCCCCACCCTGCACCGAATTCCACGATGCGCGCCGGCGCCGTGAGAGCCAGTGCTCTCACCACCGCGCCGCGAGCCGACAGGTCGTCGCCGACCAACGCCGGCGACCCGGTGGCAAAAGGGTGCGGCCGGAGGAGGGCGGCCTCGAGATCGAACGGCGACGACTCGTGCTCGACGGCGTAGTCATCGCGCCCCGAGACCGCACGGTAGAGATCGAAGACCCATGCCCGATAGGCGTCGGAGAAGGGGTCGGCCGGCCAGGGTGGCGGCACCATCCTGAGCCCGAGGAGGTAGGCGCGGCCGTCGTCCTCGGAGACCTCGAAACGGCGAGCGGCTGCTGCCAGAACGGCGTCGAGCTCGGCGAGCTCGACCACCCGCTTCGTGACGTCCCGTCGTCGCATGCGCACCCAGCGACGCGCGGGAGCCGGCAAGGCGTCGATCGTCGCTCGCGCGACGCTACGGGTGAAAGAAGGCGTCACCTGGACTCTTCATCCCCTGTCGGCTCGGCCGAGCTTCCAGCAGCCGGGCGTCTGGTCTCATTGGCATCCTCGAAGACGGTCGGGGCCCCCACCCTGACAAGAGGGGCGGGGCCGCGTCGCAGCTTGTCACCGACATCGTCGCAGATGGCGTCGAGGATCAACTCGACAAGCAAAAGGCCCACCCGCCTCGCGGATGGGCCTTCCAACTCCAGGGAGAGCCGTTCAGCTCTTGGTGACCGGAATCTTCTTGGTCGGCTCGACCTCGGCCTTCGGGATCACGATCTCCAACATCCCGTCCTTGTACGTGGCCTTCACGTCACGCTCAGTGACCCCCTCGGGAAGAGGCAAGGTCCTCTCGAAAGACCCCTGGTGGATCTCTTTGCGCACGTAATGCTCCTCTTCGACCTTCTCTTCCTTAGTCGGCTCG
>JAKAOD010000064.1 GCA_021823365.1 Actinomycetes bacterium
CCGAGGTCGACCGCGACGTCCAGGAGCGACCCCTCTCGGCTGATCCCGGTGCCGAACATGATGTCGAACTCCGCCTGGCGGAAGGGCGCGCTCACCTTGTTCTTCACGACCTTCACGCGGGTCCGGTTCCCGATGACGTCGGCCCCGTCCTTGATCGACTCGATACGACGGATGTCCAGCCGGACGGACGCGTAGAACTTCAACGCGCGCCCGCCCGGGGTGATCTCAGGTGATCCGTAGATGACCCCGATCTTCTCGCGGAGCTGGTTGATGAAGACGGCGATCGTGTTGGACTTGTTCAACGTCCCGGCGAGCTTGCGGAGCGCCTGCGACATGAGCCTGGCCTGGAGCCCGACATGGCTGTCGCCCATCTCGCCCTCGATCTCCGCACGCGGCGTGAGCGCGGCGACCGAGTCGATCACGATGACATCGATCGCGCCGGAGCGAATGAGCATGTCGGCGATCTCGAGCGCCTGCTCTCCGGTGTCCGGCTGGGAGATGAGCAGGTCGTCGACGTTCACACCGATCGCACGCGCGTAGGAAGGGTCCATCGCGTGCTCCGCGTCGATGTACGCGCAGATCCCGCCGTTGCGCTGCGCCTCGGCGACGACGTGCATCGCCAACGTGCTCTTCCCGCTCGATTCGGGCCCGAAGAGCTCCACGATCCTCCCGCGTGGGAGCCCCCCGATGCCCAGGGCGAGGTCGAGGGAGAGGGCGCCCGTCGGGATGGCCTCGATCCCCATGTCGACGTGCTCGCCCATACGCATCACCGAGCCCTTGCCGAACTGCTTCTCGATCTGGCTGAGCGCCGTCGCCAGCGCCTTGTCCCGGTCCTCGAGTGCCATCGCGCTGTCATCTCCTTGGTCGTGGCGTCCGGTCTGCAGTCGGCGACCGTAAGCGAGGGGTGTGACACACCTTAGCGGCGAACGCATGTTCGATGTGGGATGCCGGGACGGCCGTCGACTCGGCCGCGCGGCGGCATCACGACGGAACGGTCGCCCGGACGAGCGTCGTGTACCGGGCACCGGCGGGGTCCAGCTCCGAGCGGACGAGGTCCACCTGGTGAACCCGCCAGCACGCCTCCAGCAGTGCTCCCTCGAGCGACGCGGGCAGGGCCCGGCGTCCCCGCGAGCGGGCGAGGGTGAGGTGCCCCTCGAAGGGTCCCTCGAGGCCGGCACCGGGCAGGAGCGGCCCGAGCGCGCGGCGCACCGAGAGGGCGAGCTCGTCGAGCCCTTGGACCGGGACGCACAGGACGGAGCGGCCGAGGCGCCGGGTCGCCGGCCCGAGACGCGCCTCGGGCGGAGCCGCCGCGCGGGCGGTCGCGGCGACGAGCGCGGCCCCGACGCCGTCGATCCGCGAGGAGGCGACGTTCCCGAGGAACGCAAGCGTCACGTGCCATTGCGTCGGGGTCGTCCACCGCACCGCACCGAGCGCAGGGCGCTCGAGCGAGGAGAGGAGGGCCGACACGTCCGGCGGGGGCCAGACCCCGACGAAGAGGCGCGCGGTCGGCTCGACCGCTCCGGTGTCGCCGCCCTCGGTGGCACCGCCCTCCGTGGCACCGCCGTCGAACACGGCGCGAGGCCTCTCAGGCCCCCGGCTGGCGCGGCGGCGAAGGAGGCGGGGGCGGGCCCGACGTCCCGAGCACCGCGACGTTGTGGCCGCCGGCCGAGACCGTCCGCCGCACGCGCGCTCTGGTCGCCCGCGCCACGCCCCCGGCGAGCGCGACGGTGAGGGAGGCGTCCCCTTCCTCGGCGCGACGGACCTCCTCCTCGTCGACCCCCATGCGCCGGGCCAGCTCGGCCACGCTGAGACCCGCCGCGACGCGCCGCGCGTGCAGGAGCGCCCCGAGATCCCCGACGACCCCGGCGATCGCGTACGCCCGGGCGTACGCCTCGGCGTCCTCCGGAGGGAACATCCGTCTCACGTCGCGCAACGTCGCCATCACCTGATCCGTTCCCGGTCGCGCTCATGGGGCCTCCCTCGCGCGAGCGCGCTTCGAGCACGCTCCACTTCGTGGCGCTCGTGCCCGCGCTGCTTCCGGAACGTCGTGAGCATCGTCACCGTCCTGTCCTCGCCCCACGCGTAGGTGACGCGTCTCGAGACACCTTCGCACGTGAGCCGGAGCTCGTGCAGGCCGTCGCCGAGCGCCCTGGTGTGGGGCATTCGCAGCGCGGGCCCTGTCGACGCGAGCCGATCCAGCGCGCGGTCGGCGAACGCGCGCTCACGCGCGTCGAGCTGCACGTACCACCTGACGACCTCGTCGGAGAGCTCGACGTCCCACCGAGTTCCCGCACGCGGCGCCTGCACCACGCCCCGAACGGTCGGGCGGACAACACGGTCCGCGTCCGCGCGAAGGTGCTACCCGAGCGTGGGCGCCTCGAAGCCGTGTTCGGGTGTGCGCAGCGTCCGCCGTAGGAGGTCGAGCGCGGAGATCGCGGAGTACTGCCGGACGCGTTCGCGATCCCCCGGCAGCCGCAGGCTCCGGCTCGGCGTCACGCCGTTCGGGAGGGCGAGCGCGACGAACACGGTCCCCGGCGCCTGACCTTCTTGGGAATCCGGCCCCGCGACGCCGGTGACCCCGAGGCCGATCGCTGAGCCGAGGACCCGGCGAACGCCCCGTGCCATCGCGATGGCGGCTTCCTCGGTCACGACGGGTCCCTCGGCCACGCCGAGCACCGAGAACTTGACCGCGGAGTCGTACGCCACCACGCCGCCGCGCAGCCAGGTGCTCGCCCCGGGAACACCCACCAGCCGGGCCGCGATCAGCCCGCCGGTCAGGGACTCAGCCACCCCGAGCGAGAGTCGCTGCTCGACGAGCAGCGCTGCGACCGCCAGCTCCATCGACACGTCGTCCAGGCCGAAGACGATGTCTCCCAGCGTCGCGGCGAGGACCTCCCGGACCTCTTTCTCCTCCGCATCGAGCGCCGACCGGGCGCCGTCCTCGTCACGCGCACGTGCGGTCAGCCGCACCTTGATCCCCTCGATGCCGCTCGCGAGGAACGCGATGGTCACGGTGCCGGCGCTCCCGCCACCTTGCGCGGGCGCGTCGGGCGCGTCGAGCGCGTCGATCCTGCTCTGCAGCGCCTCGGAGAGGGCCGACTCGCTCGTACCCCACGTCCGAAGGACCCGGCTCATGATCACGCCGGCCCCCTCTCCCGCCTCCGTCATGCGCCGCCGGAGGTCCGGGAGGATCGCGCGCTCGAACATCTCCGCCATCTCGTGGGGAACGCCGGGGACCGCGTAAACGACTTTCCGCCCGAGCGGGCAGATCAGCCCCGGCGCGGTGCCGCGCGTCTGGTCGATGACGGTGGCGCCCCGCGGGACGTCGGCCTGGCGCAAGTTGTTGGGCGACATTGCACGCCCGCGGGCGCGGAAGAACCCCTCGATGCGGCGGGAGATCTCTGCGTGGCGGACCAGCGGGACGTTCATCACCTCAGCGATCGCCTCACGCGTGATGTCGTCCTGGGTCGGCCCGAGGCCGCCGCAAGCGATGACCGCGTCACCGCGGGCGAGGGCGGTCCGCAGCGCTGTCGCGATCCGCGCTCGGTTGTCGCCCACCGCCTGGTGGAAGTACGAGTCGACGCCAGCTGCAGCGAGGTGCTCGCCCAACCACTGGCCGTTCGTGTCCGCGATCTGGCCGAGCAGGAGCTCGGTGCCGACAGCGACGATCTCGACCCTCATGGCCGCGAGCTGCCGGCAGCGCCCAACGCCAGCCGACCATCCCAGAGGTACTGCGCGCCGCTCGCAAGCGTGAGCGCGACCGCAGCCCAGACCGCGGCCAGCTGAAGAGTCGGATGCCCGGCGAGCGGGGGGACGAGGTAGGTCGCGACGGCGAGCTCTTGGACGAGCGTCTTCAGCTTGGCGAGGCGGCGGGCCGGGACCGAGACCCCGCGCCTGCCTGCCCACGACCGGTACGCGCTCATGCCCACCTCCCGTGCCGCAATGAGCCCGATGGGAACCCACGGCATGCGGCCCTGCACCCCGAGCGCGAAGAAGGCGCCCAGCACCAGGGCCTTGTCGGCGAGCGGGTCGAGGAAGGCCCCCGAACGCGTCGTGCCGTGCCGGCGGGCGAGCCATCCGTCGAGCCCGTCGCTGCTCGCGAAGACGACGCCTGCCGCGACGGTGACCCAGCTCGCGCCTTCGCTCAGGACGATCCCGACGAAGACGGGCGCGGCGAGGAGCCGGGCGGCGGTGAGGGCGTTGGCGGGCGTTGCCAGGGCCGAGGGACCGTAGCTCGGCGGCGCGGCGTCGCTCATCGTCCAGCTCCCACGGGAGCGCCCACGGGAGCGCCGACGGGAGCGCCGACGGGAGCACCCACGGGAGCGCCGACGAGGTCGATGCCGAGCGACGCCGTGAGCTCGACGTCGGCGATCGAGCCGGCCGGGAGCGATGCCGGCAGCCGCACGACCCCGTCGATCTCGGGCGCCTCGTGCACGGTACGGCCGCGACCCGGCGCGTCCACCAGCACCTCACGGACCTCGCCCACGAGCGCGTCTCGCCGACGGGCGGTGATCGTGTCCTGCAATTCCACGCACTCCCGCAGCCGCTCGAGCGCCAGCTCTCCGGGCACGTGCCCATCGAGCCCCGCCGCAAGGGTTCCCGTCTCCTTGGAGAACGTGAAGAACCCTGCCCAATCGAGCTGCGCCGTGTCGAGGAAGGCGAGCAGCTCGTCGTGGTCCTCCTCGGTCTCGCCGGGGTACCCGAGGATGAACGAGGAGCGGAACGTGGCGCGTGGCTCTGCTCGCCGGATCGCCGCGATGCGCTCGAGGAAGCGTTCGCCGTCGCCCCACCGGCGCATGCGCGCGAGCAACGGGCGGGCGACGTGCTGGAGCGACAGGTCGAAGTACGGCACGCCGGTGGCGAGCACCGCTTCCACGAGCTCGCCGGTGAGGGCGGAGGGGTACAGGTACAGCAACCTCGTGCGCCGCACCATCCCGGCCACCGCCTCGACGAGCGAGACGAGCGGCGTCGGGCTGCCGGCGCGCCGTGCTCCCCCGTGGTGGGCGGTGCGGTCCCGTCCGTAGGAGGCGAGGTCCTGGGCCACGAGGACGACCTCTTTCACCGGCATCGCCGGGGCGCACGACAGCGACCGCACCTCCGCGAGGACATCCGCGAGCGGGCGAGACCGCTGGGTGCCGCGAAACGACGGGATCGCACAGAACCCGCAGCGCCGGTCGCAGCCTTCGGCGACCTTCACGTACGCCCAGGGCGCTGCAGACGCCGGCCTCGGGAGCGAGAGGAGGTCGAAGGACGCGAGCCCGGCCGAACGGGGTGGCGGGGGTGAGGTGCGGCCGCGAGGCGCCCCGAGCTCGACCGGGACCGGAGCCGCGACCGGAGCTGTGACCGGGACCACGCGCTCACTGCCGGCGGGGGCGAGCGGCCGCCCGAACCCTGCGACGAGATCGACCTCGGGCAGCGCCGCGGCGAGCTCGTCGCCGTACCGCTCGGCCATGCAGCCCGTGACGACCAGGCGCGCGCCGTCACGGCGCGCGCCTGCGAGCTCCAGCACCGTCTCGATCGACTCCTGCCGGGCTGCCTCGATGAACGCGCACGTGTTGACGACCACGAGATCGGCCTTCTCGGGGCACGCGGAGGGCACGAAGCCGTCGGTCTCGAGCAGACCGGCGAGCTTGTCCGAGTCGACCTGGTTCTTCGGGCAGCCCAGCGTCTGCAGCCAGTAGCGGCCCTTGGGCATCGATCCTCCTTCGAGGCGGTCCACCTCGACCGTCGCGCCGGGTGGGCGCGAGTGCTGCACCGACCGCGTCTCTCGCCGCTCGGGCGGGCGCGAGCGGCGCAGTCTCGTGGTCCGATGCACGGGCACGCCCGCCGCCGGCCAGTCCTTTCGCGGAGAGGGAGGGATTTGAACCCTCGGACCAGGTTCCCCCAGTCAACTCATTAGCAGTGAGTCCGATTCGGCCGCTCTCGCACCTCTCCGTAGGGCCTGCGCCGCGCGGGTCGCAGACCGGCCACGATCCTAGGCCGCGTCGCCGGTGGCACCCGCGGCGGAGGCTCGGGCGAGCCGTCACGTCCACGTCACGACGCGCGGACCCAACGCTTGCTCGAAGAGCCGCAGGACCTTCGACGTCGAGTCCTGCGAGCGGGCGGGGTGCGATCAGGCCCCAGCTCACCTACAAGATGGCATGGCGCAGAACCACCCTCACGGTCGCCGACCGCTGGTTCGCCTCCTCCATGCTCCATCACGGGTGCAGGTGCCACCTGATCGAACCGAAGAAGCTGGCCAGACAGCTCGTCTGTGCGCGCACGGGCCAGCTGGTCGACCGGGACGCCAACGCAGCGAAGAACCTCTGCGACTGGCCGGACCACGCCAGTCGTGGCTCAGTTGGAGCCACGGCCCCGAAGCCCGCTCACTCTTGCTCACTGCGCTGCAACGGCCCTCCAACCCGAGAGCGGTTCGCCCGCAGATTACCGGTCCGGTACCGTCGCGCGCCGTGGCCGAGCCCAGCTACCTCCGGTTCCCGAGCGTCCGCGGCGAGCTCCTCTCGTTCGTAGCGGACGACGACGTCTGGCTGGCCCCTCTCGCCGGCGGCACCGCCCGGCGCCTCACCGCAGACCGCGCCCCGGCGTCGCACACGGCGTTGTCCCCCGACGGCGCGTGGATCGCCTACGCGAGCCGCCGGGACGGCCGTCCGGAGGTGTTTCTCGTCTCGACCGCGGGCGAGGACGTGCGGCGGCTCACCTACCTCGGTGACGACTGGACGCGCCCCCTCGGCTGGACGTCCGACGGGCGGGTGCTTCTCGTGTCGGCCGCCGGCGAGCCCTTCCGCAGCGGCACCTGGGCGTACTCGGTCGCCGTCGACGGATCGGGGCTCGAACGTCTCCCCTACGGCCCGATCAGCGCGCTCAGCACGGGTCCCAGTGGCGCCGTCGTCCTCGGCGTCAACCAGAGCCTTCGCCGGGGAGCGTCGTGGAAGCGCTACCGGGGAGGGACGGCCGCCGCGCTGTGGATCGACCGCACCGGCAGCGGATCGTTCGTGCCGTACCTGAACGACCTCCACGGACAGCTCGAGGACCCGGTGCTCGTCGGCGAGCGGATCGCGTTCGTCTCAGACCACGAGGGCTACGGCAACATCTACTCCGCGCTCCCAGACGGGACCGACCTCCGGCGTCACAGCGACCACGACGACTTCTACGCGCGTGCCGCGTCGAGCGACGGGCTCGTCGTCGTGTACCAGTGCGCTGGCGAGCTCTACCGCATCGACGAGCTCACGCGCGATGCCACGCCGGCGCGCATCGAGATCGCGCTGGGTGCCCCGAGGAGCGGCCGCCTCGTCCACTCGCTCAAGGCGGCGGAGGTCCTCGGCGAGCACGCGCCGGACCACGACGGCCGGGCGAGCGCCGTCGAGGCTCGCGGCGAGATCCACTGGCTGACCCATGAGCGGGGTCCCGCGCGGCGCCTCGGCGGCGGTGACGGGGTACGGGCGCGCCTTCCGACGGCGGTCGGCGCGGGGGATTCCGCGACGGTCCTGTTCGTCACCGATGCCCAGGGGGACGACGCGATCGAGATCGTGCCGGCGCACGGCCCGCTGCCCGAAGACCGCCGCCGCATCGGCGCGGGCGCGCTCGGCAGGGTGCTCGACCTCGCCGTGTCCCCCGACGCCGCGCACGCGGCGGTCGCGACGCACGACGGGCGCGTCGTGCTCGTCCACCTCGACGACGGCGAGCTGCGCACGGTGTCCTCGTCGTCGCACGGCGACGCGAGCGGCCTCACGTTCTCACCGGATTCGCGCTACGTCGCCTGGTCGGAAGCAGGCCCTGACCCGCTCCGGCACATCAGGCTGGCCGAGATCGCCACTGGGGACACCGTCGAGGTCACCCCGCTTCGCTTCGTCGACGACGAGCCGGCGTTCAGCACCGACGGCAAGTACCTCGCCTTCCTCTCGACCAGGACGCTCGATCCCCTCTACGACGCGTTCGTCTTCGACCTCTCGTTCGTTGCGGGGGTTCGCCCGTACCTCGTCCCGCTCGCGGCGACGACGCCTTCTCCGTTCGACGCCGAGCCGCACGGGCGGCCGAGGCACGGCGCAGCGGAGGCCGACGGGAAGGCGGCGCACGGCGAGAAGGGCGCGACGGCGGTGCGCGGCGGGGGCGGCGGCGACGCGGCCGGAGGAGGCCAGGGGGTCGAGGCCACTGGCGCAGGAGATGCCGTCGGGCACGGCGCAGGAGACGCCGGCGGGCACGGCGCCGGAGACGCCGGCGGGCACGGCGCAGGAGATGCCGTCGGGCACGGCGCAGGAGACGAAAGCGAACTGGCCGAGGCCCCGGAGCCGGCCCAAGTGCGGATCGACAGCGAAGGGCTGACCGAGCGCGTCGTCCCCTTCCCCGTCGCCGCAGGACGGTACGCCCAGCTCCGTGCCGCCCACGACGGCTTCCTCTGGCTGTCCGAGCCCATCGAGGGCACCCTCGGCGAAGGGCGCGCAGGGATCGGCGCGAAACCAGGTCGTGCGTGGCTCGTCAGATTCGACCTTTCGAAGGGTCACGAGTCGCACCTCGTCGACGCGCTCGACTCCTACGACGTGAGCGGCGACGGCAAGACCATCGTGGTACGCGACGCTGCGCAGCTGCGTGCGCTACCCGCGGACCACCGGGTGGAGACATCTCCGCACGACGACCCCTCGCCGGATGTCGTCGACATCGACTCGAGCCGCGTCCGTGTCGAGATCGACCCGCCTCGTGAGTGGGCCCAGATGTACGAGGAGGCGGCGCGCCTCATGCGCGACCACTTCTGGGTCGCCGACATGGCCGGTGTCGACTGGGACGGCGTGATCACGCGCTACCGCCCGCTGCTCGACCGGATCGCGACGCGCGACGACCTCTCCGAGCTCCTGTGGGAGGTGCACGGAGAGCTCGGGACGTCGCACGCGTACGAGACGCCGCCTCCCCGACCCGTGGAGGAGGAGCGCGCCCTCGGTCTCCTCGCGGCCGACCTGGAGAGAGGGGCGGACGGGACCTGGCGCATCGTACGGTTGCTACCCGGAGAGTCCTCGGTGCTGGGCGCGAGGTCGCCCCTGCTCGCGCCGGGAACCGGGATCAGGCCGGGCGATGCGATCCTGGCCGTGGACGGCAAACCGGTCGACCCGGTGCTCGGCCCGGCCGCCAGCCTCGTCGGCGCCGCAGAGAAGCCGGTCGAGCTGACCGTGCGTGACGCTGCCGGGTCGACGCGCGAGGTCGTGGTCGAGCCGCTCGGCGACGAGCGACCCTTGCGGTACCAGCATTGGGTCGCGGGACGCCGAGAGCACGTGCATGCCATGACCGACGGCCGCGTCGGCTACGTGCACATCCCCGACATGGTCGCGGCCGGGTGGGCGGAGCTCCACCGGGACCTGCGCGTCGAGGTCGCCCGCGAGGGGCTCGTCATCGACGTGAGGGACAATCGCGGCGGGCACACCTCGTCGCTCGTGCTCGAGACGCTCGGCAGGACGGTGCGCGCGTGGGACGTCGGCCGACACATCGGCCCGATGACCTACCCGCCGAACGCGCCGCGCGGCCCGCGGGTCCTCGTCACGAACGAGCAGGCCGGTTCGGACGGAGACATCGTCACTGCAGGGTTCCGCCAGCTCGGCCTCGGCCCGATCGTTGGCACCCGCACGTGGGGAGGGGTCATCGGGATCGACGGCCGCTACACGCTCGTGGACGGGACCAGCGTGACCCAGCCGCGATACTCGTTCTGGTTCGCCGACGTCGGATGGAGCGTGGAGAACCATGGCGTCGACCCCGACGTCGAGGTGCCCAGGACGCCGCAGGACTGGGCGGCGGGCAGGGACCCGCAGCTGGACCGCGCGATCGCCCTGGTGCTGGAAGCGCTCAGCCGCACCCCGGCCGCGGTGCCGCCGGACGTCGCCACCCGCCCATCACGCGTTCCCCCACCTCTCGCCCCGCGCCCGTAGGTCCCCCGCGCTCAGGAGGGGGCACCGGGCATCGCAACGACGGCCTTCACCAGATGCGGGCCGTCGTTGCGCACGGAGCCCACCTCGACGCTCACGGGGTGGTGCACGAGAACGCCTCTCCTGGGTTCGAGGAGCGCGTGCCGCACCTCGTCCTCGCCGAGGGCGGGATCGAGCCAGCGCTCCCAGTCCTCCGGCTCGAGCACCACGGGCTGGCGGTCGTGCACGGGCATGTCGGGGCCCGCCCTCGAGGTGAGCACGGTCGCCGTCAGTCGGCGGTCGTCGCCTCGTTCCCAGTGCTCCCAGAGCCCGGCGAGCACGACAGGTTCGCCGTCCGCGCGCTCGAAGTAGTACGGCTGCTTGCGCGGGGACCCCGGGACCGCAGCCCACTCGTAGAAGCCGTCCACCGGGACGAGAAGGCGGCGCCGGCGGAACGCCTGCCGATACATCGGCCTCGTCGCCACCGACTCTGCACGCGCGTTGAAGGTGCGCGCGGCCGCCTTC
>JAKAOD010000065.1 GCA_021823365.1 Actinomycetes bacterium
CCGTCGCCCCGGTCGTCGAGCCGCCCGTCGCGTCTCTGGTCGATCCCGTCGTGGGACCTCCCGTCGGGCCCGAGGACGGGGACTCGGCCCTCGACTGCCACCAGACGGCACCGCCCGACGGCGCGGGTCGCGCGCTATTGGCGCCGCGGGCTTCGCGCCTGGTCGAGCACCCGAAGCACGTGCGCGACCGACCGGGCGACCGCCTCCCGGCCCGCGGCGAGGTACCGGCGCGGGTCGACGACCTCGGTCGCGGCGATCTGCTCTCGGCACGCCCCGGTGAAGGCCTTGTTCAGCTCGGTCCCGACGTTGACCTTGACGATCCCTGAGCGCACTGCCGTCACGAGGTCCTCGTCGGCGACGCCTGAGGAGCCGTGCAGGACGAGCGGCACGGGCACGGATCGCCGCAGCCGTCCGATCAGGTCGAAGTCGAGCTCCGCCTCCTTGCGCACCATCGCGTGCGAGCTCCCGATCGCGACGGCGAGCGCGTCGACGCCGGTCGCCTCGACGAAGCGCGCCGCCTCGTCCGGATCGGTACGGGCAGTGGCGGAGTGCACGCCGTCCTTCCCTCCGACCTCGCCGAGCTCGGCCTCGACGGCGACCCCGTGGCGCCGGGCGAGCGCGACGACCGCCGCCGTGGCCTCGACGTTGGCGTCGTAGTCGAGCGCGGAGCCGTCGAGCATGACCGAGCTCAAGCCGAGCGCCATCGCCTCCTCGCACAGCTCGGGCGAGGTGGCGTGGTCGAGGTGCACGGCGACGGGCACGCGCGCGGTGCGGGCGAGGGCGAGGCACGCTTCCGCTATCGGTCGGAGCCGGCCGCCGTGGAAGCGGACGGTTCCCTCGCTCAGCTGGAGGACGACGCCCTCGCCTGCGTCCTCCGCCCCGGCGACGACGCCCTCGGCGTGCTCGAGTCCGACGACGTTGAACGCCCCGAGCCCGCAACCCCCGTCGCGGGCTGTCCCGAGGAGCTCTCCGGTTCTCGCGAGACCCATCGGGTCGGTCCTCCTCGTCACGGCCGCGTGTCATGGGTAGCGAGCGATTGACTCGCTCAACGATGGAGAGTATAAGTGACTGTAGTGAGCGACTTTGCGCGCGAAGTGCTCAGCCAGCCGGACCTCTGGCGCCGGGCGGCAGCGCTCGCCCGAGGGGACGCGACGCTCAAAGAAAGTGAGGAACCCAAGCGAAGGAGCGAGGATGCCTACAGTTGCCATGGTTGGGGCTGGGAGCCGCGTGTTCACCCGACGGCTCGTGAGCGATCTTTCGCGGCTGTTCGCCGACGACGTGTCGTTCCGTCTGATCGACATCGACGGTACACGGCTCGCGGCCGCGCTCGCGATCGCGGAGCGGATACGAGCCGAGGCTGGTCTCAAGCCGAACCTCGCCGCGACCGACGATATGCACAAGGGTCTGGCCGGCGGCGCCGACTACGTGGTGACGGCGGTGTCGGTCGGCGGCAGGGAGGCGGTCAGCCGGGACATCGACATCCCGGCGCGCTACGGCCTGCGCCAGACCTTTGGCGACACCCTGGGCATAGGCGGGGTCATGCGTGCACTGCGCACGATCCCGGTCGTGCTCAACTTGTGCCGGGCAGTCCAGGACGAGGCGCCGAACGCGCGGGTGCTCAACTACACCAACCCCATGTCCATGGTCGTGATGGCCGTCACCCGTGCCCTTGGCATGCCGGTGACCGGCCTGTGCCACAGCATCCCGGTCACGGCCGCGACGCTAGCGGGCTACCTCGACGTCGCCGAGGAGGAACTCGCGTGGCTGGCGGCTGGCATCAACCACCAAGCCTGGTTCCTAGAGCTCCGCCAGCGAGGGCAGGACCTGTACCCCCGCCTTCGCGAGCGGTGGCCGGAGCTCCGTCCCCTCGATCCGGTGCGGTTCGAGATCATGCGAAAGTTCGGGTACTTCCCCTCAGAGTCAAGCCCCCACTCAGCGGAGTACGTCGCGTTCTTCATGCGCTCCGACCGCTTGGTCGCCGACCTTCGGATCCCCGTGGCGCGGATCCTCGACCCCGAGTTCGTCGATGCCATGCCCTCGGTAGTAGAGCTCCGCGAGGCGATGGAGCGCGGGGAGACCATGTCCCTTCCCGAGCTGAGCCACGAGTCGGCACCGAGGCTCATCCACTCGATCGAGACGGGGACTCCCCGCGTCATTTACGTCAACGTACCGAACACTGGCCTCATCCCCAACCTCCCGGGGTCCGCGGTGGTAGAGGTGCCTGCCGTGGTCACCAGGGACGCGTTGTTGCCCGGTCACGTTGGCCCGATCCCGGCGAGCCTTGCCGGTCTCAACAGCCAGGGGATCGCCGTGCAGCAGCTGACGGTGGAAGGCCTGCTGGAGCGGCGAAGGGAGGCAATCCATGCGGCGTGCATGCTCGACCCCAACCTCTCGGCCACGCTCGACGTGGACGACATCGTGCACTTGACCGACGAGCTCATCGATGCGCACGGCCCGCTGATCCCGCCGCTCGAGCGGACTTGGAGCAAGGCCCTCCCATTGGCAGGGCTGGAGCCACCGACAGTAGCGGCGACACTTACAACGGAGGCATCACATTGAATGTGGGAAAGGAGAGATCTATTGACAACGACAGTGACAAGGTGGCCGAACCTTGCACAAGACAACCCGGATCAGAATAGGAGGACATGAGCATGAGGGGGAACCTGAAGAGGCTGACAAGGTCGTACCTCAGCCCGATCGCGGCTGTTCTCGCCTGCACGACGTTCGCAGTCATGGGGCTAGCGCCGCCGGCCCAGGCGCCGCCGGCCCAGGCGTCCTCGCCAGCGGCGCCGCCTCTCACCGTAGGGATATCTGCTGCCGGGCCTTTCACCCGAAACTTCAACCCCTTTGTCTCGGGTTCGTTCGCGAACGACTTCGACGTGATGTATGAGCCGCTTCTCTACTTCGACTACGCCAACCCTGAGCACACGAAGATCGTCCCGTGGCTAGCGTCCTCGTACCAGTGGAAGCCCGGCAACCGGACGGTGGTCGTCGATCTCCGCCGGAACTTGACGTGGTCCTCGGGGAAGCCGCTGACGAGCGTAGACGTCGTCTTCACTTACGAGCTCTTGAAGAAGTACCCGGTGCTCGACCTGAACGGCGACTGGTCGGTCCTCCAGTCCGTCCAGGCAGTCGGCCCCTACGGCGTGAGCTTCACCTTCAAGCACGTCGACGTGCCGTACCTGTACTTCGTCGCCGGCGAGACCCCCATCGTTCCCGAGTACATCTGGTCGACGGTCGCGAAGCCGGCCACCTGGATCAACCCCGATCCTGTTGGCTCGGGGCCCTACGAGTTGGCGTCGTTCAACCCGGAGCTGGTCACGTTTGCGCGAAACCCGAGCTACTGGGGGCCGAAGCCGGCTGCGCCGACGCTGTGGTTCCCGACGTTCACCTCGAACACCCCCGCAGACCTCGCGATGACCAAGGGCCAGATCGACTGGGCTGGCTACTACTTCCCCAACGCGAAGCGCGACTTCGTGGCGCGCAACCCTGGGCACTTCTTCTACCCGCTCATGGCTTCGAACAACTTCATGGCCTTGTACCCGAATGACGCGGTTGCGCCGACGAGCTCGGTCACATTCCGGCAGGCGCTCTACTACGCGATCAACCGCGCCGAGGTCGGTCGCATCGGGGAGTCGGGCGAACCCCCCGCCAGCCCAACCTCCATCTTGACGCCGGCACCTGAGTACATCGTGGGCGAGGCGAGGTCCCTCACCTACCCCTACGATCCGACGAAGGCGATCTCCCTGCTGAAAAGCCTGGGCTACAAGGTGGTGAACGGCCGGGTGATGACTCCGTCCGGCGCACCGCTCACGCTGAGCATCACGGTTCCTTCTTCCTTCACGGACTGGGTGGCCGACGCGCAAGTTATCAAGAGCGACCTGGGCAAGGTCGGCATCGGTGTCACGTTGGATCTTCTGTCGCCGTCGGCCGTGTTCAGTGACCAGGCGCTGGGTAAGTTCCAGCTGACGCTAAACGGCGGCACGTACGGACCGACACCGTGGTACCAGTTCTACTACGACTACAGCAGCGCGACGAGCGCGCCGCTCGGGAAGCCTGCGTCCTACAACTACGAGCGGTTCAACAATCCGCTGATGAACTCGCTGATCGCGAAGTACGCCACGACGACCGACCCGGCAGCACAAACGCGCCTCATTCAAGAGATGGGTCTCTTGAGCGCCAAGCTCCTGCCCATACTGCCGCTCTGCCAGATGTTCAATGCAGCGCTCTTGACGACGCTGCACTACACGGGGTGGCCCACTCCGGGGAACCCCTATGCACAGGCAAGCCCCTACTTCTACCCGGACAACCTGATGGTCCTGTTGCACATACGTCCGACCGGACCCTGATGATCTCCGAGCTTCCGGTGATCGCGGGCAGGCACCTCGCAATGTCGCGGGTGCCTGCCCGCTACGGCGAGAGGGCCGCGCGCTCCCGCAGGGGACTGCCGCAAGTGAGGTGACCTCGCTGTGCGACCGAGTGCCTCGGCACCGTCCGGACGTGGTGGGGAAGGGAGCAAAGTGGAAAAAGCAGGGAAGGTGGGAGTCGAGCTGGACTGGCCGCTCGGGCGGCTCCCGGCGTACCTGATCGTGGATGACGGGGCGCCGGTGTACAACCTCGACCGCTTCGAGTTCCCAGGAGAGCCACATCTGGAGCGGATCCCGAACGCATTTGTGGCTGCGTTCGTCGAAGCGGTCGTGCGGCGCGGCGTGCGAGGCAAGTTCACCGTGCTCCCGTACCCTATGGGGCTCGGGCGGATCGACCAGGGGCTGCCGGGCGTTGCCCCCAGGGAGCTCGACGAGTTCATGACCATGGTCGGGCGTGACATCGCGCCTTCGTTCGACATCACACCCGAGATCCTGACCCACCTGCACGCGATGGACATCGATCACGGGTGGGCACCGCTCCCCTACGACGAGCGCCGCATGATCCCCCACCACTCGGAGGAGTCGCTGGCCGCGTACTTCGAGGCGGCGCTTGGCATCCTGGCAAACGTAGGGCTCCAGGCGCGGGGGCTGACCTCGCCCGGTGACTTCGGCGTCGAGGCCGAGGAGATGTACGCGCGTGCCGTGGCGAGCGCGCTGGGGTCACGCGACGGTCGAACCGTGCCGTTCTACTTCTTGCATGTCGACCGGTTCTCGCCAGTGCTGGTGCCAAGGGTGTGGGCGTTCGAGACGGGGAGCACCGGCAACGGTGCGGACCGGGTCAGCGTGCAGGTCCCAAGCGGCGGCGGTGACGCTTTCTGGCCGACGAAGTATGCACAGCCAGCGACGACCGACCGCCTGATCGACCCCTCCTGTGAGACCGGCCGCCTCGTGTCGCTCGTCATGAACCGGAGCCCCCTCGGCTTTCATACCCACTGGCAGTCGCTGTTCAGCAACGGGAGCCGCGAGGGGCTGCGCGAGCTAGAGGTGCTCCTCGACCGCTTGGACGCTGGTTTCGCGGAACGCATCGCCTGGACGCGCTGCTCGGACTTGGCGGCCAGCGCGGCTGCCCGGGCGAGCGCCGTGCTCTCGACGCGAGTGGAGGGTTCGACCGTCGTCATCGACATCGACAGCCCGTACGCTGCGCCAGATTTCACCGTGCGTGTCACCCTGCCCGTGCACGGGCGCGCCGTGCGGGTGGACGGGCGCGGCGTCCTGCGCGCCGCCTCGCCGTCGAAGGAGCGGTACTGGGCCGAAGGTGGCGCGACGGTCGTCGCGTGGGACCTCAGACCTGGCCACCACCGTGTCGAGATGGAGCTCGGCCAGCGATGACGAGGCTCGTGATCGGGACGGCCGGAGGCCCCGGTCCGCTGGCCCGCTAGCGCGGAGGAGTTGGTGTTGTACCTGAAAAGGGCGTGGGCGGCACAGAGGACCGGCGCAATGGTCGATGACTGGCATCACCCGCGCCGTGCCCCCGTCGGGGCGTCCATCGAGGAGCTGAACAGCCGGCCGTACCACAAAGGGGACCTCGGCTCGCTCGTGAACCTGAACAGCGAGCTCCTGAGCCGTTGCATGCAAGCCCGGGACAGCCTGACGCACCACTTCGATGACGTTGCCGTGGGAGTGGAGTGGTTCCTCCGGGTTCAGCCCGACGGTGCGCCTGACGCGCCTATAGCCCGACCCGACACCTTGTCCCCGGACGGGCGATGGAGGGAGAGGGGAGCATGAGGCGCAGCCGGTTGCGGAGAGGTTACGTGCGGCGTCGCATCGTCTTCTACCTAGTCACGCTCTGGGTGGCGGTCACGATCAACTTCGTGATCCCCCGGCTGATGCCGGGCAACGCCGTCGACGCGCTGTTCATTCGCATGCACGGGAAGCTGAGCCCATCGCTCATGCGCCCTCTCGAGGTCGAGTTCGGCATCCACCTGCACGAAGGGATGCTTCAGGAGTATTGGCACTACCTCGTCAACTTGAGCCATGGTGACCTGGGGATCTCCATCACATACTTTCCTACGCCGGTGTCGACCGTGCTCGGCACGGCCCTGCCGTGGACGCTCGGCCTCGTGGGGACGGCGACCGTCATTGCCTTCGTGCTCGGCACCTGGGTCGGCATCATCATCGGGTGGCGGCGCACCTCGGTGTGGGACAGCGTGGTGCCGCCGGTGGCGATGTTCACGTCGGCGTTCCCCTATTTCTTTTTTGGTCTCCTACTGTTGTATGTTTTCGGGTTCCTGCTCGGATGGTTCCCGATCGGGGGCGCCTTCGGCTTCGGAAACCCTCCGCGCCTTAGCATTTCGAGCATCTTGGACATCGTCTACCACGCTTTCCTGCCCGCTCTCGCTATGGTCGCCACGCTGATCGGCACCTGGATCCTCACCATGCGAAACAACATGATCGCGGTGCTTAGAGAGGACTACGTGCTGATGGCGGTGGCAGCAGGCCTGCCCGAGCGTGAGGTGCTCCACCGCTACGTCGTGCGCAACGCCATCCTGCCCAGCCTGACAGGGTTCGCGATGGCGCTCGGGTTCGTCGTAGGCGGTGCGATCCTCACGGAGATCGTCTTCTCCTACCCAGGAGTCGGCTATGTCATGTTGCAGGCGGTGGAGAACCAAGACTACCCGTTGCTGCAGGCGATCCTCCTCGTGATCTCCGTGGGGGTGCTCCTCGCAAACTTCGCGGTCGACATGCTCTACGGACGGCTGGACCCGAGAGCCTCGAGCCAGGGGGTGTGAGGGCCGTGGCAGAGGCGGTCATCGAGGGGCGCACGGCCTCGGTTGACGGGTTCGTGCTGCGGTACGCGCGCTACACGAGGGACCACAAGCTCGTAACTGCCGGCACTGCCATCATCATCTTCTTCGTGCTCCTCGCGCTGCTCGCGCCCGTGATCGCCCGGGGGAACCCGCAGGCGATGAACGGTCCGATCATGGCGGCCCCGAGCGCTGCGCACTGGCTTGGCACGACGTCTGCCGGGCAGGACGTGTGGGACCAGCTGGTGTGGGGGGCGCGCGTGTCGCTGTCGGTGGGGCTCATCGGAGGGATGCTCGCGACGGCGATCGCAGTGGTCGTCGGTGTGGGCGGCACCGTTGTCGGCGGCGTGGCCGACGACGGGGCGGTCATGTTCACGAACATCTTCCTCGTCCTCCCCGGCATTCCGCTCATGGCGGTCCTGGCGTCCTACCTCCCCAACAGCGGCGAGGTGGCGATCATCGCTCTCATCGGGGTCACGGGCTGGCCGTGGGCCGCTCGCGTCCTGAGGGCACAGACGCTGGCATTGCGCAGGCGGGACTTCGTGCGCCTGGCGCGGGTCGGCGGGGATCGGGCCCTCCAGCTCATCTGGCACGAGATCCTTCCCCACTTGCTCCCGCTCTTGGCCGTGGTGCAGCTCAACGCCATCATCTACGCCATCGTGACGCAGGCGTCACTGCAGTTCCTCGGGCTCGGCAACGTGAGCACCACGAGTTGGGGTTCGATGCTCTACTGGGCGACGAACTATCAAGCGCTCCTGTCGGGCGCGTGGTGGTGGGCAATGCCGCCGGGCCTGTGCATAGCACTGGTGGGAGCGTCGCTCGCGATGATCAACCGCGGCGTCGACGAGATCACGAACCCCCAGCTCAGGAAGCCGCGGTCTCACCAGACGAAGGTGCCAGCCCATGCATGAGCCACCGATGCGCGAGCCGGTGCTCGAGGTCTGCAACCTGTCCGTCCGGTACATCGACGGGGCTGTGGACGTGCCCGCCGCGAGCGACGTGTCGTTCTCGGTCGCCCCCGGCGAGATCCTCGGCATTGCCGGAGAGTCTGGCAGCGGCAAGTCGACGCTCGCCATGGCGTCCACCCGTCTCTTGGAGCCGTCCGTGGCAGAGGTCGAGGGACGCGTTGTCATCGCCGGTCGCGATATCTTCGGGGCTGATCCGGAAGCGTTGCGGAACATGCGCTGGACGACCTTCGCCGTCGTGTTCCAGAGCGCGATGAACGCGTTGAACCCGGTGATGAGGGTGAGCGACCAGATGGCTCGCGTCGCCCGGGCTCACACCGACTGGGGCACGGAGAAGATCCGCGCCCGCATGACAGAGGTGATGGAGAAGATGGGAATCCCGCGCGACCGGCTCGGCGCGTACCCCCACGAGCTGTCCGGCGGCATGCGCCAGCGTGTGATGATCGCGCTGGCACTCCTGCTCGAGCCGAGGCTCGTAGTGATGGATGAGCCCACCACGGCGCTCGACGTGGTCGTGCAGGGGGAGATCGTCCGCGAGATCAGGCGGCTGCAGGCGGGGTCCGACTTCGCCATGGTCCTGGTCACCCACGACATCGCTCTGCTCTCGGAGCTGGCGCACAGGATCCTCGTCATGTACGCGGGGCGCGTGGTGGAGGCGGGCTCGACCGAGGAGATCACCGGTGCTCCGTTGCACCCCTACACGCGGGGTCTCCTGGCCTCCTTTCCCACCGTGTCCGGCGCGCGGACCCACCTGACCGGCATCGAAGGCGACCCACCCGACATGACGAGGATCCCAGCCGGCTGCCCGTTCCACCCGCGCTGCCGTCATGCCCGCGACGAATGCCGGGAGGAGCGACCTGAGCTGCGGACGTTCGGCCCGGCTCGGCAGGCCGCGTGCCACCTGCTCGACGATCAGGGTCGTCTCGAGGAGTCCTGCGCGGAGGCGTCCAGGTGAACGACGCGGCCCTCCTCGCCGGTGTGAACCTCACCAAGGACTTTGCCGGCACTGGTCGACGCCACCGCGCCGTCCAAGCGGTGCAGGACGTGACGCTCGGCGTCGTTCGCCGCGAGGTGCTCTGCCTTGTCGGCGAGTCGGGGTCGGGGAAATCGACGACGGCAGCGATGCTGGTCCTGCTGGAACGCCCGAGCGCGGGGAGGGTCCTCTTCCGGGGGCAAGACATGTCGGCCGTGCGCTCAGGCAAGCGCCTGCGGGAGTACTACAGGCATGTCCAGATAGTCCTACAGGACCCGTTCGCGTCTCTCAATCCGCGACACGACGTGGCCTATCTCGTCAGCCGTCCCATGCACGTCCTGGGCACCGCCCGTTCCAACGCCGAGCGCGATGAGCGGACCGTAGCGATGCTCAAGATGGTGGGGCTCACGCCTGCCTCAGAGTTCTTGCACAAGCTGCCGCACCAGCTCTCGGGAGGCCAGCGCCAGCGGGTGGCCATGGCCAGGGCCCTTGGCGTGGGTCCAGACGTGCTGGTCGCCGACGAGCCGGTGTCGATGGTCGACGTGTCGCTCCGGATGGGGATCCTCAACCTCATGCTGAAAAGCCGCGACGAAGACGGCCTCGCGATCCTCTACATCACTCATGACCTGGCGTCGGCTCGCTACATCGGTGACCGCATCGCGGTTATGTACGCTGGGCACGTGGTGGAGCAGGGTCCCGTAGCCGAGGTGCTGGGCCATCCCTCGCATCCCTACACCGAGGCGCTGATTGCCGCAGTGCCGCAGCGAGGTCGTCCCATTGACACGGTGCTCATCGGGAGCGCCGAGGCCAAGGGGGGCAACGGCTGCCCGCTACAGCCGCGCTGCCCGTACCGGCTGCCGGCCTGCGCCGAGATGCCCCCCTGGACGCCCGTATCGGCTGAGCACAGCGTCCGGTGCCACCTGGCCGAGAGCGGCCAGCCCCGAGAGTAGAGCGCAGCCACGTCGTGAGCATGGGCACCGGTGGATGACGAGGCGGCGAGGAAGAGACGAGGCGGGCCATGAGCACAGGCGACCGTTTCCTGTATGGCGTGGGGACGTCTGCGTACCAGGTCGAGGGGTATCCTCTCGCCGACGGCGGCGGCCCCTGCATCTGGCACGAGTTCTCCCACACGCCCGGGAACGTGCGCGGGGAAGACACCGGCGATGTCGCTTGCGATCATTACCACCGCTACGGGGAGGACGTGGGCCTCATGGCGCGCCTCGGCGTGGAGGGGTACCGGTTCTCGGTGCGCTGGCCTCGGGTGATCCCGTCCGGGACGGGCCGTGTAAACCCGCGT